>CAXUKK010000291.1:0-4440 GCA_964251455.1 uncultured Enterovirga sp. | reverse complement strand
TTCGATGCGGGCGAGCAGGGTCTCCACGCCCTCCCCCGTAGCGGCCGAAACCAGCGCCGGAGCAGCACCGCTGTCGCCCCGTTCCGCAACGACGCCAAGCCGCTCCCGTTCGGAATCCGCGAGGAGGTCGGCCTTGTTCCAGACCTCGATCAGCCGGGAATGGTCGTCCGGGTTGATGCCGAGCTGCCGCAAGACGTTCTGGACGTCGGAGGCTTCGGCCTCGGTTTCGACGTGCGCGATATCGCGGACGTGCAGGAGAACGTCGGCCTCGATCACGTCCTCCAGGGTAGCCCGGAATGCGGCAACGAGCATCGTCGGCAGGTCCGAGATGAAGCCCACCGTATCCGAGAGGATGACAGTAGCACCGTGCGGCAGCTTGATCGCGCGCGACGTCGGGTCGAGCGTCGCGAAGAGGAGGTTCTCGGCAAAGACCTCGGCCGAGGTCAGCCGGTTGAACAGCGTCGACTTGCCAGCATTCGTATAGCCGACAAGCGCCACGATAGGGTACGGCACCCGCCGCCGGCTGGCCCGATGAAGCGATCGAGTCTGCTTCACGGCCTCGAGATCGCGCTCGATCCGACGCATGCGGTCCTGGATGATCCGGCGATCGGCCTCGATCTGTGTTTCGCCCGGACCGCCGAGGAAGCCGAAGCCGCCGCGCTGCCGCTCAAGATGGGTCCAGGAACGGACGAGCCGACTCTTCTGGTAGGCCAAGTGGGCGTGCTCGACCTGCAGCGCGCCCTCCCGCGTACGCGCGCGCCGACCGAAAATCTCCAGGATCAGGCCCGTACGGTCGATGACCTTGACGCCCCAGGCCTTCTCGAGATTGCGCTGCTGCACGGGCGTCAGCGCCCCGTCCATCACCACGAGCGTGATGTCGTCTGCCGCGATCCGGCCCGCGATCTCCTCGACCTTACCCTTGCCGAGCAGTGTCGATGGTCGTGGCGCCGAGACGACGACAATGAACTGATCGATTACGTGGAGATCAATCGCCCGGGCGAGACCGACCGCCTCGTCGAGCCGCGCTTCGGAGGGTCGAGGGTTCGGAGGCGGCGCCTTGACGTCCCCTGCCCTGCCCGCCGCGGCACCCCGCGACAGGTAGGGTCCGATCACGATGGTGCGCGTTCGGGCAGCAATCTCATGCTCCGGCAGATGCCCCGGGCTGAGATGGTCATCTTTGGGAGGGCGCGGTTCCGCCACTGAAATCCTTACGGCTTTGCGTCGATCTCGTCCGGCTCGAAGAGCTGGATCGGATGGCCGGGCATGATCGTCGATATGGCGTGCTTGTAGACGAGTTGCGAGTGCCCGTCCCGTCGGAGGAGTACGCAGAAACTGTCGAACCAGGTCACGATCCCCTGGAGCTTGACACCGTTGACGAGAAAAATGGTGAGCGGGACTTTGTTCTTCCGGAGGTGATTAAGGAAGGTGTCCTGCAGATTTTGGCCGCGTTCGTTCGGCATAGTTGGTGCCCGTGTCAGCCCTTGCGGCCGGCCATCGCCGGGCTGCCTGTTGTTGTTGATCTAGGAGCTTTCAGCTCCCGACCGGCCCCTCATTACACGGTGTGACCCCGCGATGCGCAAGCCCTTTCGCAGGTGCAGCGCGGACGCGGCTAACCCCCGATCCCGAGAAGCTTCAGCTTCCGATGGAGGGCCGAGCGTTCCATGCCGATGAACTCGGCCGTGCGGGAAATGTTTCCACTGAACCGCGCGATCTGGGCAACAAGGTATTCGCGCTCGAAGATCTCACGCGCCTCTCGCAGCGGCAGGCTCATCAGGCGTTCTCCTCCCTCCCCGTTCGGCGTGGAAGGAACAAGCGTCCCGATCTCCGACGGCAGCATCTCGGCCGTAATCTCCGCGTCCGGGTCGCCGGAGGTCAAGATCATCAGCCGCTCGACGTTATTGCGAAGTTGCCGCACGTTCCCTGGCCAGTCATGCGATTGGAGGACCGCCATGGCCTCTTCGCCAATCCTGCGTCGGGGCAGTCCGGTGGTCGATGTGATCTGGTCCTGGAAGAACTCGATCAGCTCAGGGACGTCCTCGCGGCGCTCGGAGAGGGATGGAACGCGGATCGGGACGACCCCGAGGCGGTGAAAGAGGTCCTCGCGCAAGGCACCGCGCTCGATCTCGGCCGGGAGGTCGCGGCTCGATGACGAGATGATACGCACGTCCACATGGACCCGCGTCGCGCCGCCGACACGCTGGAAATTCTGCTCGACGAGAACGCGAAGGATGCGACCCTGGACATCTTTCGACAGGTCGGCGATCTCGTCGAGGTAGAGTGAGCCGCCATGCGCCTCTTCGAGTGCGCCCGTCCGGCGGCCACGCTCGCCGTCCGCCTCCACACCGAACAGCTCGGCTTCCATGTTCTCCGGCGTGATCGCGGCCGCATTCAGCGTGACGAACGGTCCGGACGAGCGGCCTGACTGCAGATGGATCGCGCGCGCGACCAACTCCTTCCCGGACCCCGGGGCGCCGGCGATGAGGATCCGGGCGTTCGTCGGCGCGATCTTCTCGATCGCCTGCCGCAGTTGGTTCATCACCACCGAGCGTCCGGCGATGCGGCTCGCCTGGGTAGAGCGGGAGCGTAGATCCTTCACCTCGCGCTTGAGGCGCCAAGCCTCCAGCGCCCGCTCGGCCACGAGGACGAGGCGGTCCGCTTTGAACGGCTTCTCGATGAAGTCGTAGGCGCCCGCCTTGATGGCCGAGACGGCCGTTTCGATGTTGCCATGCCCCGAGATCATGACGATCGGCAGATCCGGGTGCTCGGCCTTGATCAGGTCTAGGACCTGCAGCCCGTCGAGCCGGCTTCCCTGCAGCCAGATATCCAGGAACACGAGATGGGGGCGGCGCGCCTGAATGGCCCCGAGCGCCTCATCGGACGAGCCCGCCTTGCGGGTCCCGTGGCCCTCGTCCTCGAGGATGCCGGCAACGAGGTCCCGAATGTCGGCCTCGTCGTCGACCACAAGGATGTCCGTGCTCATGCAGGCACCCGCTGCGGTTGGGGACCGGCCGAAGCCAGCGCTGGGTTGTCGAGGTTCTGCTGAAAGCGCATTCGCACCAGGCCGCCCTTCCGGACCGGGTTGTCCAGGAGCTCGATACGGCCGCCGTGATCCTCAAGGATCTTGCCGACGATCGCGAGGCCGAGCCCCGTCCCACCCTCCCGGGTCGTCATATACGGCTCCAGCAGGCGTTGGCGGCCTTCAGCCGGGAAGCCTTTGCCCGTGTCCGACACGTCGACGATGACTTCATCATGCTCCGACCTGACCGCAACCCGAATCTCAGGCTCCGCCCTGTCCTGCTCCGGGACCGCAGCGATGGCCTCCGTCGCGTTCTTGACGATGTTTGTCACTGCTTGAGAGAGCAGCCTGCGATCGAACTTCGCTGCGATAGGTCGATCCGGCGCCTCGTTCACAATGCTGATCTCCGGATGGGCGATTCGCATCATGAACACGATCTGCCGGACGGTATCCACAATGTCCTCGGTGCCGATCGCCGGCTTCGGCATGCGCGCAAACGACGAGAATTCGTCGACCATTCGCTTGATGTCATCGACCTGCCGCACGATGGTATCCGTACATTGATCGAATACCTCTCGGTCTGTCGTAATCAGCTTTCCGTACTTGCGCCGAATGCGCTCTGCCGAGAGCTGAATGGGCGTCAACGGGTTCTTGATCTCGTGGGCGATCCGCCGCGCGACATCGGCCCAGGCCGAGGTCCGCTGCGCCGTGACCAAGTCGGTGATGTCGTCCAGCGTCACGATGAACCCTTTGTCCTCGCCGCGAGCCTGCTCGCTTGTGACGCGAATATTGAGCGTTCGTTCCAGCCCGCCACGCGTGATGGGTATCTGCTGCTGTGTGAGTCGAAGGCGACCTAGCCTCGCCTCGTCGATCAATTGGGCAATTTCTGGGAGCACCGCGACGACTGGCTGTCCAAGCAGGTCCTGCCGCTTAGCATCGAGCAATGCCTCGGCTGACGGATTCACAATCGTGATCAGGCCGTGTGCGTCGATGCCGATCACTGCGGCGGACACGCCGGAGAGCACGGCTTCCATGAAGCGGCGCCGCCGATCGATGAGATCGCTCGCGGCTGTGAGGCCATCATGCTGACGGCGAAGCTCCGACGTCATCTTGTTGAAGGTCTCGCCGAGATGGGCGAGATCCCCCTCGCTTCGGCGCACCGGCACCTGAACATAGAAATTGCCGGTGGCGACCTGGTCGGTAGCGTGGATGAGACGCCGGATCGGCGCGACTAGGCGGTTCGAGAAGTTCAGTCCGAACCAAACGGCCGACAGGAGCACGATCATGGCGATCAGTGCGAACATCGATGCGAAAGCGACCTGGATGCCGGCCCGCTTCTCCTCGACCCCTTGGCAATACCCGACGCCGCCCTCGCCCACCGGCGGAAACCCCCCCCCGCGCGGGCCAACCGGCCGGGAGCGCTA
>CAXUKK010000290.1:0-4458 GCA_964251455.1 uncultured Enterovirga sp. | reverse complement strand
GCCGTCTTCGGGCTCCTGGCCGGCACGGGCGCGGCGTATTTCGTCATCACCCGGGTGATGAAGCTCGGCTTCTCGGCCGATCTCGGATCGGCGGCGGCCTGGGCGCTGGCGGCCGTGGTCGTCGCGGTCGGGCTCGGCCTCGCCGGCACCTGGCGCATCCTGGGACAGAAACCTGCCCCTTATCTCCGCAGCCAATAGACGCGGCGCTAACCTTCCGGCGGCCCGGGATCTTCGTTCGGGTCTACGACGGAGGTCTTAGGCATCCGCAACCTTGGCAGGGACTTGTCGGCAACTCTGCTTCGCCCCATATTCACGTCATCGCCGGATGTCCGGCGGAGGGGGTGCGTGAAATCCTCCCCAGAACAAACACGCTGAGAGCCATCCAGAGGACGACTCCCATGCCTTCCTTTATTCCGAACCAAACCGGCTACGGCTCGGGGTTCGCCCGCTCGACCGCAGACGTCGACCAGGGTCTCCGGAGCTTCATGCTCGGCGTCTACAACAACATGGTGCTGGGTCTCGCGATCTCGGCGCTGGTTGCGCTGGGCGTGAACAAGCTCGCCGTGACCTCCGACGCGACGGAGGCGGTCGCCCGCATGAACGGGCAGTACCTGACGTCGTTCGGCAAGATGCTGTACGGCTCGCCGCTGATGTGGGTCGTGGCACTCGCGCCGCTCGCCTTCATCTTCTTCTTCAGCTTCCGGCTGGACAAGATGTCGGCCGCGACGGCTCGAACGACCTTCCTGGCCTTCGCGGCCGTGATGGGCGCCTCGCTTTCGACGGTCCTGCTCCGTTACACGGGCGCGAGCGTTGTGCAGACGTTCTTCGTGACGGCGGCGGCTTTTGGCGGCCTCAGCCTTTGGGGTTACACCACGAAGCGGTCTTTGTCGGGAATGGGCTCGTTCCTGATGATGGGGCTTATCGGCCTCATCCTGGCCGGCCTCGTTAACATCTTCCTGCAGTCGAGTGCGCTTCAGTTCGCGATCTCGGGCATCGGCGTTCTGATCTTCGCGGGCCTTACGGCCTACGATACGCAGAAGCTGAAGGAGATGTACCTGTACGGGAACTTCGACGGCGAAGGCGCCGCCAAGGCCTCCGTCTACGGTGCCCTGACCCTGTACCTGGACTTCATCAACATGTTCCAGTTCCTGCTCGCCTTCATGGGCAACCGGAACAACTAACAGCCAGCCATCAGGCTGACCTGCAGAACCCCGGCCTCGCGGCCGGGGTTTTTGTTTGTCCAAAGGTGGAACAACACCCGATCGCAATAGAGGAAAAACAGCGTGGCCACGGCAATCCGCATGCTTCATCCGCAGACGGGAATCGTGAAGGCGGGTTATTTCGGCTTCAGCTGGACGTCGTTCTTCTTCGGCGGCATTCCAGCCTTGATCCGGGGCGACCTATGGGTCGGGCTCGCAGTGATCGCCGCCTCGCTCGGCGCGTCGGCCGTCTCGGCGGGGATGTTCTGGTTCGTGGTCGGCCTCGTCTGGGCCTTCATCTACAACAAGCGCTACACGCACGGCCTTCTGCAGAGCGGGTTCGTGTTCGACGACGATCCTCGCCGGATCGCCGACGCGAAGCGCGAACTGGGCGTCGTGTAGAGAACGCGGACCGGCTCAATTCGTGACGAGCTTCAGGGGCTCCAGAACGCGCAGCACCCGGTCGAGATCCTGGCCGCGCTTCATCACCAGGCCGGAAGCGGCCACCACGGCCCAGGCGCCCTGCTTGCGCGCGAGTGCCGGCTCCTTGACGATCCGATACAGGGGCATCCCCGAGGCGCGGCGGACCACCGAAAATACGGCCTTGTCCCGTCCGAAATCCATCGCGTAGTCGCGCCACTCGCCCCCTGCGACCATGCGGCCGTAGAGGTTGAGGATGAGGCGCAGTTCGTCGCGACTGAAGGTGACCTGGCTTTTCGGCGCGGCGGCAGGAAACTGGACCACATGAGCGCCGCCGCCGCGCGTTATATCTGCCCCCTCGCCCTCGCTCATCCAGCCTCCCTGCGCATCCAACGCGTTCCGGGATGATGGGCTCGGCCTGCCGGACGCGCAAGCCGGGGGGCGGTATGGTCGCGGGCGGACCGGGCGATGTGCTACTCGGGCTCCACCACGAGCGTCGCGCCGTCGAGGCGCAGCACCGTGACCTCCTGACCGGCCGGCAGGTCAGGTCCGATCACCCGCCACACGCTGTCGTCGACCCTGATCCGTCCTTCTCCGGCCACGATCGGCCCGTCGAGCCTGAAGCGCCGCCCGACGAGCGCCTCGCCGCGACGGTTCAGGGTGTTGTCGTCGCCCCGCATGCCGCGTCGCGTGAGCGCCCGGCCGGCAAGCACGGAGGCGACCGACAGGCACGCGAACGCGATGAAAGCCGCCTGCCAGGATAGCCCGACCGCGTAATCGAGGATCCCGGTCAGGAGCGCGGCGATCCCGAGCCACAGGAGGAACACGCCCGGCGCGATCGTCTCGGCCCCGATGAGAAGGAGACCGAGGATCAGCCAGGTCCAGGGTTCGAGCTCCCCCGCGTCCCACATCGTCAGGTCGCCGCAGGCGGCGGCGAGGACGGCGGGAGGCTGCGGCCGCTGCGGGGCCTGGCCTGGCCGGCAGCGGCGCTGCCGTCGCCGAAGACCGAGCGGGTGATCTCAGCGATTCCCCCCAGCGTCCCGGCGAGCGCGGCCGCCTCGATGGGCACGATCACGACCTTCTGGTTCGGTGCGGTCGCGATCGCCTTGACGGCATCCACGTATTTCTCGGCCACCAGGAAGTTCGCCGCCGCGAGGTCACCCTGGCTGATCGCGTCCGAGATCATGGCCGTCGCCTTCGCTTCGGCCTCGGCCGAGCGCTCGCGCGCCTCGGCGTCGCGGAAGGCGGCCTCCTTGCGGCCCTCGGCCGACAGGATCAGGGCCTGCTTCTCGCCTTCGGCCCGCAGGACGGCGGATTGTCTGAGACCTTCGGCCTCGAGCACGGCAGCGCGCTTCTCGCGCTCGGCCTTCATCTGGCGCGCCATGGAGCCCGCGAGATCTGCCGGGGGCAGGATGTCCTTGATCTCTATGCGGGTCACCTTGACCCCCCAGGGCGAGGCCGCGGCGTCCATGACGCGGAGCAGCCGTTCGTTGATCTCGTCCCGGTGCGACAGGAGGTCGTCGAGCGCCATGGAGCCGACGACGGTGCGGATGTTCGTCATCGTCAGTACAAGCAGCGCCTGCTGCAGATCCGTCACCTCGTACGAGGCCTTGGCGGCATCCAGCACCTGGTAGAAGGCGGCCGCGTCGATCCGCACGCCGGCATTGTCCCGCGTAAAAGCCTCCTGGCTGGGGACGTCGAGCACCTGCTCCATGACGTTCACCTTCTGGCCGATACGCTCCATGTAGGGCACGATCAGGCCGAGTCCGGCTCCGAGGGAGCGGGAGTATTTGCCGAAGCGCTCGACGGTGTAGACGTAGCCCTGCGGCACCGTCCTGACGCCCGCCGCGATGGTGATGATCACCAGAATCACGAACGCAATGACGAAGACGTTCAACCCGAGCGAGACCTGCATGGCGAAGCTCCGTCCCGCGGCCGAATCTGTACGTCGCCCGGGCTACCGTTCCTAGCCCGATATTCGTTTCCACCGCATGTCGCACATCCGACGATCTGTCAGGCCGCCTTTTGCGAGCGGCCGATGAACGCCTCGCGGATGCCCTCGGCCAGGGCCGCCACCGGGCCGGAGGCCCCCGCTCGCGGGAGGTAGAGGTTGATCGAGAAGGGCGAGAGGCTGGGCAGCCCGGATGTGGGGCCGAGCACGCTCATGCCGTCCGGCACGGTGCTGGCGAGCGATGCGACCACGGCGAGGTCCGTCTGCACAGCGGCGCTCGACGCGTCGAGGTTGGACGCATCCGTCACCACGCGGAACGGGATCTCGTCCCGGCGCAAAGCCTCGAAGATGGTCGTCCGGAAGGCGCAGCTCTCGCAGGAGGCAACGGGCAAGGGCCGGCGCTGGTACGCCTCGCCGCCGCGCGCACCGACCCAGACGAGCCGGTCCGTCGCCAGCAATTCGCCGTCCCCGGCCGGAACGGGCTCCTCGACGAGCGCAAGGTCGAGTTCGCCCGCAAGGAGTGCCGCCCTGATCACGGGCGACGCCTTGCAGACCAGCGTGATTTCGACCCGGGGATGGGCGCGCGAGAACGCCCGCAGCACAGGCGGCAGATAGGTCGCGACGAGGTCGTAGGGCACGCCGAGCCGGACCTGGCCCGAATAGACCTCGGTCGTCATCTCGCTCCAGATCTCGTCGTTCATCGCGAGAAGCCGCTTGGCTCGCCCGAAGAGGCGCTCGCCGGCATCCGTCAGCCGCAGTCCCCTTCGGTCCCGCTCGACCAGAAGCGCGCCCAGAGCGTCTTCCAGCTTCTTCATCTGCTGGCTCACGGCCGCCTGCGTGAGGTGCAGGACATTGCCCGCGGCCGTCATCCCGCCCGTCTCGACGACG
>CAXUKK010000289.1:0-4459 GCA_964251455.1 uncultured Enterovirga sp. | reverse complement strand
GGAGATGCTGTGGGCGCTGCCACACGAAGTCCCAACGAAGATGCGAAAGGCAAAGAAGAAGCGGCTTCTGCCGGCCCGTTCCCAATGCCGTACCCGACCCTGGCTCGACCCGGAGGCTGCCGCTCGAGAACGCAAGATCTCCGTTACGCCGAACCATGCGCCATCCTCTTAGCTGTGCTGTTGCGGGTAGCCCGGGCGCATCTGACAACAGCGCGGGCATGCTTCACCAAAGCCAGACTCCCCAGACCCTCTGAGAGTTCCCCCGAGCGCGTCGCGGGCGCGGGCAGGTCCACCAGCGTACTCACCGCTGCCCAGGCCAGAGGCGGCAAGTGCCTCACCTGTGCGGAAACGAACAAATCATAGGCATATACCGGGTGGCGGTAGAACCATGCGGTCAGACGCGGGTTGCACCGCTGACCTCGACCGGGCGCGGCTTATCTCGAGAACGGCCAGGGATGTTAATGAGTGCGTTCAAGAGCTTCTTCGTCGGCGGGTTCGAGTGCTCGACGCAGGTCCGGCGTGATGGCCGGAGGCTCGACCTCCTACGCTCGACGGGGCACGACCGGTACGCAGCGAGCGATTTTCGGGCGCTCGCCGGTCACGGGATCAGGAGCGCGAGGGACGGTCTGCGCTGGCATCTGATCGAGAGGAGGCCGGGATCATACGAGTGGGACAGCTTCCTGCCGATGCTGCTCGCCGCCGAAGAGGCCGGAACGCAGGTCGTCTGGGACCTATGCCACTATGGTTGGCCCGAGGACATCGACATTTGGTCCGCATTTTTTCCGGAGCGGCTCGCCGGCTTCGCCGCCGCCGCTGCGGAAACGATCGTTCGGGAAACCGGTCGCGCTCCCTTCGTGTGCCCGGTCAACGAGATCTCGTTCTGGGCCTGGGCAGGCGGGGAGGTCGGCCGGTTCGGACCGCACATGAGCGGGCAAGGGTGGCGCCTGAAGCGGCAACTCGTCCGCGCGGCGATCGCCGCGACAAGGGCCGTGCGGGCCGCTGCACCCCGGGCTCGTTTAATCTCAGCCGAACCGCTGATCCATGTCGATCCAGGCTTGCACGACGACCCGGCGCACAGGAGGGGCGCGGAAGCGCATCGGCAATCGCAGTTCGAAGCGCTGGAGATGATGAGTGGACAGCGGGAGCCGGAACTCGGTGGCGGACCCGATTGCCTGGATATCGTCGGGGTCAATTTCTACCCGGACAACCAGTGGTACCACGGCGGGGGAACGATTCCGCTCGGCCACCATGCATACCGACCGCTCAGAGAGATACTGGCCGAGTGGTGGCAGCGTTTCCACCGGCCGCTCCTGATTGCGGAAACCGGCGCTGAGGGCTCAGCCCGCGCATCGTGGCTGCACTACGTCTGCGGCGAGGTTCGTGCCGCGATGGCAGCAGGGGTGCCGGTCGAGGCGATCTGCCTCTATCCCATCCTCGACTACCATGGCTGGGATAACGATCGCCTGTGCGCGACTGGTCTTCTTTCCTCAGCCGATCCGTCCGGTCGCCGACAGATCCATCTCCCGCTCGCGGAAGAGTTGAAGGCGCAGGCGATGCGCTTCACTTCATCGGAAGCTGCGTACCGGCAGCCTTTACCGTCCCTCGAAGTCGCAGCCTGAGCTCCTCCAGCATGTCACTCGTGCCGTCTGGGCGACGCGCCCCTGCCTATCTGCGGGGTCCTGCTGCCTTCATCCTCCACTACATCCGCCTTCGGGCCTGGAGCTTCGGCGCGCTGCTCCTGTTCGTGGTCGGGGCAGCCGGCGCCGCCGTCAGCGTCCAGTACGTCCTCAAGATGCTCGTGGATATCATGGCTGGCCCGATGGAGGGGCGGGGCCATGTCTGGGTCGCGCTCGGCTTCTTCGTCGGGCTGATCGCGATGGAAAGCGTCTGCTGGCGGATCGTCGGCTGGCTCACCTGCCGCACCACGGTCAGCGCCGGCGTCGACATGCGTCTCGACCTGTTCGAGTACCTGAACCGACAGCCGATGCGGTACTTCGCGGACAACCTCGCGGGCTCTCTCGGTCAACGCATCACGGCCACCGCCGGAAATTTCGGAGCGCTGACGAATACGCTCGTCTGGCGCGTGCTGCCGCCCTGCATCGACTTCGCCGGTGCACTCATCATTTTCAGTCAGGTCGATCTCGGGATGACGGCGGCGCTGGCCATCGTTGTCGTGGTCGTGACCGCGCTCCTGATCTGGTTCGGCGAGCGCGGCCGTTCTCGCCACCGCCGCTATTCGGGTCTGGCGAGCAACGTGGCCGGCGAACTCGTCGACACGATCACGAACATGTGGGCCGTGAAGGCATTTTCGGCGCGCCAGCGTGAGCATCAGCGTCTTGCGGAGGGCTTCAGGGGCGAAGCGTCGGCTCAGCGCACAAGCTGGATGCATATCGAGAAGGCGCGGCTCCTCCATGACGTGGTGCTCTGCCTGGCGGCTGCGGCCATGCTGTCCTGGGCTGTCACGCTGTGGAGCCAGGGCCGCATCACGCCCGGCGATGTCGTGGTCGTTTCGACACTGACGTTCCGCATCCTGCACTCGTCGCGTGACCTGGCGCTGTCGCTCGTCGACTTTTCGCAGCAATTCGGCTTCATCGACGAGACGTTGCGCACGATCGGCCAGCCCCGCACCGTGGTGAATGCGCCAAACGCAACCGCGCTCGTGCCGCGTGGCGGCGCGATCGAGTTCCGCTCGGTCTCGTTCTCCTACGGGGGCCCACGCGAGATCACGCACGAGCTCTCGCTGACAATCCCGGCCGGGCAGAAGATCGGCATCGTCGGGCCGTCGGGTGCGGGCAAATCGACGCTTGTTCACCTTCTGCAGCGGCTCTGGGACGTCCGGGACGGCGAGATCCTCATCGACGGTCAGCGGATCGCCGATGTGACGCAGGACTCGCTGAGGGCCGGCTTGGCCGTCGTTCCGCAGGAGATCGTCCTGTTCCACCGGACTGTGATCGAGAACATCCGCTTCGGCAGGGGTGACGCAACCGACGAAGAGGTGATGGAGGCTGCGCGAGCAGCCTATTGCGACAGCTTCATCCGGGCGTTGCCGCAGGGTTACGAGACGATCGTAGGCGAGCGCGGTGCCAAGCTGTCGGGAGGACAGCGCCAGCGGATCGGTATCGCACGAGCCTTTCTCAAGAACGCGCCGATCATCGTGTTCGACGAGGCCACGTCCGCGCTCGACACCGAGTCGGAGATCGAGATCCAGCGCTCGCTGGTGCGTCGCATGCGCAACCGCACGGTCATTGCCGTCGCTCACCGATTGTCGACGCTAACCTCCTTCGATCGGGTCATCGTCATCCAGAACGGGCGCATCGTAGAGGATGGCACGCCGGCGCAGTTGCGGAAGCAGAACGGCGTCTTCGAGGCGATGTGGCGGTTGCAGGCCCAAGGCCTCCCGATCGACGAGCCTGTCGACGAGGCGGCCTGAACGTCTGAATCACCCACGACGCGTCTTCGCCTTCGGCGGCTTCCCGGCTGGCGGTAGAAGCTGCTCGACCTTCGCGATCTCCGCCCAGGGATCTTTCTTCAGCTTGCCCAGGCGCTCGCCCAGGTTTGCGATCGCGAAATGGTTGGGCGCGAGGTCGGACGAGAGTTCCGACCAGGCAAGCGGGACCGATACGGGTGCACGCGGCCGGGCACGTGTCGAGTAGGCGGCAATGGCCGTCGCGCCACGGCCGTTTCGGAGGTAGTCGACATAGATCACCCCCTTGCGGGCCTGCTTGGAGGCTTTCGCGATGTAGCGATCGGGCGAATCCGCCTCCATGGCGAGCGCTAGCGCCTGGGCGAAGGTCTTTACCTCCGTCCAGCCGGCGCTGGCGGAGAGCGGAACGACGACGTGCAGCCCCTTGCCACCCGTGGTCTTCACGAAGCTCTCAAGTCCGACGCTCTTCAGGCGCTCCCGCACATCACCCGCCGCGGCGATGACTTCGGGCCAAGTGACGTCGGGGCCGGGATCGAGGTCCATCGTGATGCGGTCCGGCCGATCGATGTCGCGCATCATCGAACCCCAAGGGTGGATTTCGAGCACGCTCGCCTGGACCAGCGACACGATTCCACGGATGTTCTCGACATAGAGAACCTCCTCCTCGCCATCCTCGTCGCGGACCGTCTCGCGTCGGATGTCGTCTCCGAGCCCGGCCCAGGAATGCTTCTGGAAGAAGCAGCCCTTCTCGGCCCCGTTCGGGCACCGCACGAGCGAGAGCGGCCGCCCGGCGACATGGGGCAGGAGCCACTCGGCGATGCCCTCGTAGAAGCGGGCGAGATCAAGCTTGGTGATACCCTCGTCCCAGAGGACGCGGTCGGCATTGGTCAGGCCGACGCCGGCGACCTCGCTGCCGTTGCGAGACTTCAGCGACGCGCCCCGCTTCGGCGGAGGGGCAGTGGCGAAGGCTTCGCCCTTCGGGACCTCGCGCACGACCTCCGCGGCCGGCTTGTCGTCCCTCAGACCCTTGAAGGA
>CAXUKK010000288.1:0-4468 GCA_964251455.1 uncultured Enterovirga sp. | reverse complement strand
GTCCGCGACGGGGCGGTTGCGACGCCGGATCGCGGCGCCCTCGAAGGCATCACCAGGCTCTCCGTGAAAGAGCTCTGCGAGGAACTCGGGCTGCCCTTCTCGGCGCGGCCTATCCCGGCCTCCGAACTCCCCGACGCGGACGAGATATTCCTGTCGACGACCGCGGGAGGCATCATGCCAGTGTCGCGCCTGGACGGACGCATATACGGCAACGACCGGCCGGGCCCGATCTCGGCTCGCCTACGGGAGGCGTTCTGGGCGAAGCGCGCCGAGGGCTGGCACGCGACTCCGATCGACTACGGTACGGAGCCCTGACATGCCGCCCGGCGATTTCCACAAGCGCCTCTATGCTGCCGTCCTGTCCGACGTGCTCGACGGGATGGGGCTGCGGGAGCAGGCCATGCGGCCCTTCGTGCGACCGCTCGACGAGGCGAGCCTGCTGTTCGGGCGGGCAAGGACCGGGCTCTACATGCCGGTCTACTCGGTGCGAGAGGGGGAGAACCCCTACGACGTCGAGATCGCGCTCGTGGACGATCTCAAGCCGGGCGATGTGGCGGTCTTCGCTTGCGGCGGCCCGACGGACCGGATCGCGCCCTGGGGTGAGCTTCTGTCGACCGCGTCTCGCGCCAGGGGTGCTGTCGGATGCGTCACGGACGGGCTCGTGCGCGATATCCGAGCCATCCGCAGCATGGATTTCCCGGTTTTCCATGGCGGGATCGGGCCGCTCGACTCCAAGGGCCGTGGCAAGATGATGGACGCGGACGTGCCGGTCGTCTGCGGCGGGGTGCTGGTACACCCGGGCGATTACGTGTTCGGAGATGCGGATGGCGTCGTGGTGATCCCGGCCGGCGCAGCCGAGGAGGCTTTCACGACCGCGCTCGCCAAGGTCGAGGCCGAGAACACCACGCGCGACGAACTCGCGGCCGGTGCGAAACTCGGAGACGTGTTCCGGAAATACGGGGTCCTGTAGGCCGCGTCGGTCACCGTCTCCGCTCGACCGCGAGTTCGCGTTCCAGGCGCCGCGACAGCACCGACAGAAGCGAACACAGGACGTAGAAGCCGGCCGCTATCACGGCGTAGCCCTCCGCCGCGAGACCGAGCCATTGCGGGTCCTTGAGCGCCTGCTGCAGCGACCCGAGGACGTCGAACAGGCCGACGATGGTGACGAGCGACGTGTCCTTGAACAGGTCGATTGCCGTGTTGACGATGGCCGGAAGCGAGACGCGCAGCGCCTGCGGCCAGACCACGAGGGCGCGCGCCTGCCAGGGCGACAGGTTGAGGGACAGCGCTGCCTCGTACTGGCCCTTCGGCACGGATTGAAGCCCGCCGCGGATGGCTTCGGCCATATAGGCGGAGGCGAACAGCGCGAGCGCCACCGCGACGCAGGTGAACTTGTTGAGTTCGATGCCCCTGGGCAGCAGCAAGGGCAGGATCACCACGCCGAAGAACAGGATGGTGATGATTGGCGCAGCCCGCCAGAACTCGATGAACGCGATGCTGCTGCCGGCGATCTCGGGATGGCTCGAGCGGCGGCCTTCCGCAAGCAGGAGCCCGAGCGGCACCGCCACGACGACGGCGATGAAGGTCAGGACGAAGTTGAGGAGGAGGCCTCCCCAGAGCCGCGTCTCGACGCCGGCGAGGCCGAGAACTCCGCCCCGCAGCAGCAGAAGCGCGAGCACGGGGAAGACGAGCACGAGCAGGATCACGGCGCCGCGGCGGAGGCGGCTCGGAAACCCCGACAGGGCCATCAGGCAGGCGAGGGCGAGCCCGCACAGGTTCACCCGCCAGGCCTCGTCGGCCGGATAGCTGCCGTAGAGCAGATCGTTGATGCGGGTGCGGATGAAGACCCAGCATGCGCCTGTCCCGGCGCAGGCCCGCCGGTCCCCGCCGGCCCAGGTCGCGTCCGTCACCGCCCAGGCCCAGAGGCGCGGGAGGATGATGGCCGCGAGTGCGATGAGAGCGGCCGTGATGAGCGCGTTGCCGGGCGTCGCCACCAGACCGACGAGGCGTCGGCGGAGCGTCTCCGCGAGACCCGGTACAGGGGGAGGGGAGAGCGTGGCGTCGCGGGTCATCACGTCCGCCCGAGGAGGCGACGGTTGTAGAGGTTGATGAGGAACGAGATCAGGAGATTGAGCGCGAGAAAGAACACCATGACGATCAGCATGGTCTCGATCGCGTGCCCGGTCTGGTTCAGCGTCGTGCCGGCGACGACCGCCATGATCTCCGGATAGGCGATCGCGAGCCCGAGCGTCGAGCTCTTGATGACGTTGAGGTATTGGCTGATGAGAGGCGGGACGAGGATACGCAGGGCCTGCGGCACCCGGACCAGCCACAGAATCTGTGCGGGGTTGAGGCCGACCGCAGCCGCAGCCTCTTCCTGGCCCCGGGGCACGGCGAGGACCGCCCCGCGGACGAGATCGGCGATGAAGGCGGCGGCATAGACCGCGAGCCCGATCCACAAGGCCACGAGTTCCGGCACGATCTGGATGCCGCCGCGGAAGTTGAAACCGCGCAGGACCGGTTTTTCGAGCTGCCAGGCTCCCGTCGCGAACAGGATGGCGACCAAAGCCGCGCCCGCTGCAAGGGACATTGCTGCGAAGAGCAGGCGCCGCTTGGCCGGAAACTGCCGCACGAACAGCAGGATTGGCACGACTGCCAAAAGGATGAGGGCCCATGTCCCGGCGGGAAGTCCGAGCTCCGGCATCGTGGCGGGTCCGGCCGCGAGCGCGGGCAGGAAGAGGCCACGCACGTTGAGAAAGGCCGCATCTGCCAGCGACAGGCTGTCCCGCGCGGATGGGAGCGCGCGCAGAAACACGGTGTAGAAGAACAGGAGGACGAGAAGCTGGGGCGTGTTGCGGACGAAGTCCACCAGCCAGAGCGACGTCCGGGCGAGGAGCGGGTTGCGCGACAGCAGCGCGGCGCCGCCGAGAAAGCCCAGCACTGTCGCCGTCGCGACGGCGAGCGCCGAGACCAGGAGCGTGTTGGTCATGCCGACGAGGGCGGCATGAAGATATGTGTCGCGCGGCGTGAACGGGATCGCCCGGATCGGGATGTCGAACCCCGCCGGCCGCAGCATGAAGTCGAACGAGACGGACAGCCCGCGTGCCGCGAGGTTCTGGCCGAGGTTCCACACCAGGAACGCGACCGCCAGCAGGATGACGGCCAGGAACGCCGCGCCTGTCAGCATCCGCCTTAGGCTCGGCCGCCTGCGCGGCGGCCGTCGCGCCGGCAAGGCCGGCGCCTCCGGGCGCGCAGGGAACGAGAGAACGGCGGGCGCTCCCTGCGCCAAGACCCGGTTCCGCGGGCCGCTTCTCAGCGGAACGGGTAGGAGTAGACGAGGCCGCCCTGGCTCCAGAGGCGGTTCACGCCACGCTCCAGTCCGAGTCCGTTCGGCCCGAAATGGCGCTCGTAGATCTCGCCGAAATTGCCCGACGTCTTGATCGCCTGCACGGCCCAGTCGTTGTCGATGCCGAGCATCTTGCCGAAATCGCCCTCGGCGCCAAGCACGCGCCGGATCTCGGGATTGTCAGACTCCTTGGCGAGCTTCTCGACATTGTCGCGGGTGATGCCGAGCTCTTCCGCCGTGATGAGGGCGTTGCGGATCCAGGCCACGATGTCGGTCCATTGCTCGTCGCCCTTGCGGGTGAGAAGCCCGAGGGGCTCCTTCGAGATTACCTCGCCAAGCACGGTCCAGTCGGTGGGTTTCTTCATCGAGCCGCGGGCGCCGGCGAGGCTGCCGGTGTCGTCGGTGTAGCCGTCGCAACGTCCGGCCTCGAGCGCAGCCATCGCTTCGTCTACCTTGTCGAAGAGAAGCGGCGTGATCTTCACGTTGCGGGCGCGGTTGTAGTCGGCGATGTTGAGCTCGAGCGTCGCGCCCGCCAGGGTACAGATCGTGGCGCCGTCGAGATCGGTGACTTTCTTGGCGCCCAGGCTCCCCTTCACCATGAAGCCCTGGCCTGCGTAGAAGTTAACCCCCGCGAGGCTGAGCCCCAGCTCCGTTCCCCGCGTGAAGGTGAGGGTCGAGTCGCGGATCAGGACGTCCACGTCGCCGCCCTTCAACGCGGTGAAGCGCACCTTGGTCGTCAGCGGCACGTAGGTGACCTTGTCGGGGCTCTTCAACACCGCGGCCGCGATCGCCCGGCAGTAATCGACGTCGAGGCCCTTCCAGACGCCCTTGTCGTCCTTGAACGCGAAACCGGCGAGCCCGGTATCGACGCCGCAATTGAGGGACCCGCGCTGCTTGATCTGCGCGACCGTCGACTGGGCCTGGGCAGCCGTAACCCCAAGGCCGATCAGGCCGGCGACGCAGGCAACGATCGATCGCAGCAACATGGAACCCCCATCGTGGACGGGCACGTAGCCCTGCCGAGATTGTCCGGCCACGCTTCGCGGTTTGTCAACGCGAACGCCGCCGGAACCGCCCTCGATGCATCCCGAGGCAAGCGGCGCGCCAGACGGCCCTGCAAGC
>CAXUKK010000287.1:0-4490 GCA_964251455.1 uncultured Enterovirga sp. | reverse complement strand
CTCGCCTATGTGATCACCGGGGACGCCACGATCGACGCGACGAGCAAGGCGGGCCTGACCGGCTTGACGCAGGCGCTCGCCGCCCGCACGGCGCTTGAGGCCGGGGAACCGATCGGCATCGACCTCGCGCGCGACGAGCTCGCCTTCTTCCCGCTTCTCTACATCCCGATCTCCGCGAGCCAGGCCCTTCCGTCATCGGCCGCGATCCGGAAGCTCGATGCCTTCATGAAGAACGGCGGCACGGTCCTGTTCGACACGCGCGACGCCATGAACACCCGGCCGGGCGGAGAGCCGACCGTCGAGACGCAGATGCTCCGGCGCATGCTGGCGACGCTCGACGTCCCGGAGCTCGAGCCGGTGCCGCGCGACCACGTTCTCACCAAGACCTTCTACCTGCTCGACCGGTTTCCGGGCCGTTACGGCACCGGCCAGACCTGGGTCGAGGCGCTGCCGCCTGCGATCGACGGCGAGCGCCGCCCGGCGCGCGCGGGCGACGGCGTGTCCCCGATCGTGATCACGTCGAACGACCTCGCGGGCGCCTGGGCGATCGGCCGGAACGGCGAGCCGATGTTCCCGGTGCTCGGCGGCGATCCGCGCCAGCGCGAGATGGCCCTGCGCGGCGGCGTCAACCTCGTGATCTACACCCTCACGGGCAACTACAAGGCCGACCAGGTTCATGTGCCGGCCCTCCTCGAGCGTCTCGGGCAATAGGCCCGGCCAGGCTGGATGCTGACCCTCTCCTTCTCCCCCCTCCTGCCGGTCTGGGCGCTCGTCGCGCTCGGGATCGCGCTCATCCTAGTCACAGTGGTCGCAGCCCTGACTCGTGGTGGTGTCGCGGCCTTGCGGGCTCTGGCACTCGCACTCGTGCTGGGCGCGCTGACCGGACCCTCGCTGGTCCAGGAGGAGCGCGATCCCGTCCGCAGCGTCGTCGCGGTCGTGATCGACCGCTCCACGTCGCAGACGCTCGGCGACCGGGCGGAGATGACGACCCGGCTTCGCGAAGAGGCTGAACGCCGCCTCGGTGCGCTGCCGGGCATCGACGTGCGCTTCATCGAGGCAGGGGACGGCGACGGGGACGACGGCACGCGCCTCTTCGCGGCCTTGTCGCGCGGCCTCGCCGACGTGCCGCCGGACCGGCTTGCCGGTCTCCTGATGGTGACGGACGGCGTCGTGCACGACATTCCGGCGAACGTGTCCGAGCTGGGATTTCGGGCGCCGTTGCACGCCCTGATCACCGGCCGGCCGAACGAGCGTGACCGCCGCATTGCGCTGATCGAGGCCCCACGCTTCGGCATCGTCGGCAAGGACCAGACGATCCGCGCGGAGGTGTCCGAGCGCGGCGGGACGGGCAACGCGACCGTCACCGTACGGCGGGACGGGCAGACCGTCCTGCAGCAGAATGTCAGGACCGGAGCCCCCTTCGCGCTGACCGTGAGGGTCGAGCATGGCGGTCCGAACGTCATCGAGATCGAGGCCGACCAGCTTCCGGGCGAACTCACGCCCGTGAACAACCGTGCGGTCGTGACGATCGAAGGCATCCGCGAAAAGCTGCGCGTCCTCCTCGTCTCCGGCGAGCCGCACCCGGGCGAGCGCGCCTGGCGCAACCTCCTGAAATCCGATGCCAACGTGGACCTCGTCCACTTCACCATCCTGCGCCCGCCGGAGAAGCAGGACGGCACGCCCATTAACGAATTGTCCCTGATCGCCTTCCCGACGCGGGAGCTGTTCCAGCAGAAGATCAAGGATTTCGACCTCATCATCTTCGACCGCTACGCCAACCAGAGCGTGCTGCCCTCGACCTATTTCGACAACATCACGCGATACGTGCGGGAAGGCGGCGCGCTCCTGATCGCGGCCGGGCCTGAATTCGCCGGGCCGGGCAGCCTCGCCCGCACCCGCCTCTCGGCCATCATGCCGGGGCAGCCGGACGGCCGCATCCTGGAGACCCCTTTCAAGGCTCGCATCACCGATCGCGGCCAGCGCCACCCGGTGACCCGCGACCTGCCGGGCTCCGAAACGGACCCGCCGGCCTGGGGCGAGTGGCTGCGCACGATCGGGGCCGACATCCGCACCGGCACGAGCGTCATGTCGGGTGCGAGCGATGCGCCGCTGCTCGTGCTGAACCGCGAGGAGAAGGGACGCATCGCGCTCCTCCTCTCCGACCATGCCTGGCTCTGGGCCCGCGGCTACAACGACGGCGGACCGCACCTCGATCTTCTGCGCCGCCTCGCGCATTGGCTGATGAAGGAGCCGGCTCTGGAGGAGGAGGCATTGCGGGCCAATGTGGCCGGCCGCCTGATCCGGCTCGAGCGTCAGACGATGGGACTCGATCCAGGGCCCGTCACGGTCGTGTCCCCATCCGGGCGCGAGCAGCGGGTCAACGCCGGCGAAGCTCGCCCGGGGCTGTTCACGACCGAAATCCGGGCCGAGGAACTCGGCCTTTACACGTTCCGCTCGGGCGACCTCATCGCGTTCGCGAGCGTCGGGCCCGCGAACTCGCGCGAACTGTCCGACGTGTTCAGCGACACCGAGCATCTGCGGCCGATCGCGGAAGCGACGGGCGGCTCGTCGAGGCGCGTCGCGGACGCGACCGGTCCCGCCACCCTGCCCCGCATCCAGGTCGTGCGTTCCGGGTCGCGCCTGTCCGGCTCCGACTGGATCGGCATCCGCCCGAGCGAGGCCGCGACCGTGCGAGGCGTGCGGGTTTTCCCGCTCGGGCTCGGCTTCATCGGGCTCGCAGTGCTGGTCGGCGCGGTCCTCCTTGCCTGGGTCGTCGAGGGCCGAAGGCGCGGGATCCGCGTCTAGCGCAAAGCGGTCTTCAGCGGGCGAAGCTCGCTGAACGGATCGGCAGCATTCGGTAGTTCTTTGAGGACAGCTCCCGTCGGAACGGCTCTTGCTTGCCGGCCGTGTCGTACCTTTCGGGGAACAAGCCGGCGAGCGAGTTTACTGCGATTCGCGAGCGCGCTGTCACAGCAACTCAACTTGTCGTACTTACAGTGACATGCCACAACAGGGCGAAGTCTGACTTCTTCCGCGTCTGTGCTCGTCTTTGGGTCCGTTGATATGCTGGACATCGGAAATCCTGCACGCGACGGCCTCAGGGTCTTCGAGTCCGGCGCAACGAGCCGTGCGGAGCATGGCAAGCAGAGCCTCACGCTCGCGCAGCTCGTCGACTTTCTCCGCCGGCAATGGCCCGCGATCACGGTCGCGCTTGCTGTCTTTCTCGGCCTCGGGGCTGCATATCTCGTGCTGACGCCGCCGCGTTACACGGCCAAGACACTGCTGATGCTCGATGCCCGGCGAGCCCAGCTCTTTCAGCAGCAATCGGTGGTCGGCGAGATCAACTTCGATGATGTCGCTGTCGCGAGCCAAGTCGAGATCCTGAAATCGGTCAACGTCGCGCTCGCGGCCGTCCGGGATCAGAAACTCGTGGAGGACCCTGAATTCACCGGCCAGCTCCGCGGCTTCGTGGGCTCCATCCTCGGCAGTCTCGTCAGGCTGGTCAGCAGCAACACGCCGGGCGACCTCGACTCCAATGACGAGCTCCTGCGCCGGGCAGTCACAAAGCTTCGAAACGACCTCGCGGTCCAGCGCGTCGGGCGCACCTACGTTCTCGAGATCAGCTACACGTCGATCGACAAGAACAAGGCCGCACGCATCGCGAATGCCATCGCGGACGCCTACATCCTCGATCAGCTCGATTCCAAGTTCAAGGCGACCCGACGCGCCAGCACCTGGCTGCAGGAGCGCATCAACGAGCTGCGGGAGGAGGCGACGAATTCGGATCGCGCCGTCCAGGATTTCAGGGCGCAGAACCAGCTCGTCGAAACGAACGGGCGCACCGTCACAGACCAGCAGCTCGGAGAGGTGAACACTCAGCTGGTCGCTGCGAGAGCCGCAACCGCCGAAGCGCGTGCCCGTCTCAATCGCATTTCAGAGGTCAACGGCAACGGTGGCGTGAGCGCGACCGTCGCCGACGTTCTGAAGAACGACGTCATCAACCGGCTGCGGCAGCAATGGGTGGACGCGTCCAAGCGCGAGGCCGAGTTCTCGGCGAAATACGGCCGGGATCATCTTGCGGTGGTGAACCTTCGCAAGGAGATGGTGCAGATCCAACGGCTGACGGTTGAAGAGCTGCGCCGCATCGCCGAGACATACCGCAGCGAATTGGACATCGCGCACAACCGGGAACAGGCGCTCGAGGCAAGCCTTGCCGTCGTAATGGGGAAGGTTGCGACCAACAAGCAATCGCAGGTCGCGCTGCGCGTACTGGAGAGTTCTGCCCAATCCTTCCGCACTCTCTACGACAGCTTTCTCACGCGGTTTGTCGAGGCTACGCAGCAGCAATCGTTTCCGAACACGGAGGCTCGGATCATCACGCCCGCGTCCGCGGGCGAGAAGTCGGAGCCACGAACCGCATCGGTCCTGGCATTCTCGATCCTGGCCGGCCTCACGCTCGGTATGGGCGCGGCGCTCGTTCGGGAGCAGCT
>CAXUKK010000286.1:0-4506 GCA_964251455.1 uncultured Enterovirga sp. | reverse complement strand
CCGCCACACCGCTCGAACGAAGAACGCCAGCCACGCCGCAAGCAGGATGATCCCGTCTATGGGCTGAAGCCCCGACCATGCGGGCGGAAGCGTCAATGCCGCGAGGAGCAGCACCACGCCCAGATAGGGCAGGATCTGCACCGGCACAGCCTGGGCTTCTACAAGGGGGCCGGGGGCAACCCGATCAGCAGACCCCTTGTCCGGTACGACCTTACCGGCTGCGCCATGGGCTAAGCGTGCACCCAGAAAAGTCAGCGCGAACGCAAGCGGCAGGGCGGGAACGTTGGAGCCAAGGGCGGTACCTAGCCCAAGGTCTGTCCAGCCGAACGTCACGCTGGCAACATTGACGGCTGTCTCCGGTGCAGCCGTGGCCAGCCCCATTAAGGCGCCGCCGGCAGTGGCGGACAACCCGAAACGATCCCGCGTCTGGTCGAGGAGATCGGCGCATCCAGATGCGCCCCATTGCATTATCGCGATGCCGCAAAGTAGCAGCGCGAACCAGGCTAGGATCATGGACTTGGCTCGGACCGGCTTCGTTCGACTGGCTAGCGTTCAGAATCGGAGGCCGGAGATGGATCGGGATCGTGCGACCAAACGAGCGCTCCTGAACATCATTGTCATCCTAGGGATGCTGATTTGTCTGATCGCAGTGCTTAGAGTGTGAGGCTTCGAGCGGCTTCGCGGGGCAGCTAGCCCCAGACTGAAACCGCTGAGGCGGTCACCCGGCCGGAGCTGAACACCATCAGCAACGTCGTCGTTCCGAGCCGGGTTGAAAAATCCGGCCAATCGGCTTCTTCCGGCCCCAGCCGTTCTCGCTGCTACCGGGCTGAGGCGGCAGTCAGACCAGCTTTGGCAGTACGATAGAGGACGGGATCGCACGTTAGCCGAAAGCCTAACTTCCAATCTTGATTGCCTCGGTCCAGATGGCGCACGTTTGCCCCAGTCATGCGGGTGCAGACATCAACTGCCCCGAGTTGCGGCTCGAATCCTTTCATTTCACGACAGAGCTGGGGCTTTCGGGCGAGTAGCGAGGGGCGTTGAAGCCCGCCTCGCGCTCCCTACCGCGGACCTGTCGGAATCCAGAGTAGATGAACCTCAGTGGCTGCCGTGAGTGGCCCTGTCCGTGAGGAAAAAATCGTGAGTGCGCTTAGGGTATTCAGCCGCTCTGTCGACCGCTTGAGCGAAGCGGCGGGAACGGTCGCATCGGTGCTCGTCCTGCTCGCCTGCCTTGTGAGCGCGGGGAACGCGTCGATCCGATACGCCCTCAACTACTCTTCGAATGGATGGCTCGAAATCCAGTGGTACATGTTCGGAGCGTTGGTGTTCCTGGGCGCGGCGCATACGCTCCGGATGAACGAGCACGTCCGGGTCGACCTAATCTTCTCCAACCTCTCCGACCGCGGCCAGACATGGGTGGACGTCATCGGGTTCACGTTCTTCTTCCTCCCTGTCACGACCTACCTGACCTGGCTGGCATGGCCCTTCTTCTGGCAGTCGTTCCGTAGCGGTGAGATGTCGAACAGTGCCGGAGGCTTGATCATCTGGCCTGCGAAACTGCTGGTCCCGGCCGGATTGGCCCTGCTCACCCTGCAGGGCCTCTCCGAGCTCATCAAACGCATCCTCATCCTGCAAGGGCGGATGCACCTGGAAGCGAAGTACGAAAAGCCGCTTCAGTAGCGCCCGATCTCCAGGCCAAGGTCCCCTCCGATATGTTCGCTTACGGTCCGCTCCCGCCATTGATGTTCGGCGGAATGATCTCCTTTCTCCTGATCGGCTTCCCTGTCGCATTCTCGCTTGCGGCGGTCGGACTGTTCTTCGGGATCGCGGGAATCTGGACGGGACATTTCAGTCCCGACTTCCTGCAGGCTCTGCCCTACCGCTTCTACGGGATCATCTCGAACGAGCTCCTGCTCTCGATCCCCTTCTTCACCTTCATGGGCGCGATCCTGGAAAGGTGCGGGCTCGCGGAAGACCTGCTCGAAGGGACAGGCAAGCTCTTCGGGAAGATCCCGGGCGGGCTTGCTTACGCAGTCATCCTCGTCGGCGCCATTCTCGGGGCAATCACCGGGACGGTGGCGGCCTCCGTCATTGCTATGGGTGTGATCTCGCTGCCCGTAATGATGCGCTACGGCTACGACATGCGGCTGTCGACCGGCGTCATAGCGGCCTCCGGAACCATCACGCAGCTGATCCCGCCCTCGCTCGTTCTGGTCGTGCTCGCCGACCAGCTCGGGAAATCCGTTGGGGACATGTATCTCGGCGCGATTGGGCCATCGATGCTGCAGGTCCTGATTTTCCTGCTGTTCATTGTCGCCGTGTCGATACTGCGGCCGAACGCGATGCCGCCGCTCCCACCGGAGGCACGGGGCGAGATGGGCTGGCCGCTCATCCGGCGCGTGCTCTGGGGCATGATCCCGTCGATCGTGCTCATCTTCCTCGTGCTGGGCACGATCTTTATGGGCCTTGCAACGCCGACCGAGGCGGGCGCAATGGGCGCGGTTGGCGCGATGGTGCTGGCAGCGCTCCACGGGCGCCTCACCTGGCCCCTGGTGAAGCAGGGCATGGACTCGACCATGCGCATCACCGCGATGGTCGTGTTCATCCTCGTTGGGTCGACATGCTTCAGCCTAGTCTTCCAGGGCATGGACGGCGGGCGGTGGATCGAGCACCTTCTTGCTCATCTGCCTGGAGGCCAGCTGGGCTTCCTCGTTTTCGTGAATATCTTCGTGTTCTTCCTGGCGTTCTTCCTCGATTTTTTCGAGATCGCCTTCATCATCCTGCCGCTCCTGGTCCCGGTTGCGGCGAAGCTCGATATCAACCTTATCTGGTTCGGCGTGCTGCTTTGCGTGAACATGCAGACCAGCTTCATGCACCCGCCATTCGGGTTCGCGCTGTTCTACCTGCGGGGGATCGCTCCGAAGGAGGTGAAGAGCTCGGACATCTATCTCGGGGCAATCCCCTGGGTTGTCATGCAGTTGATCCTCGTAGCGGTTGTCATCGCCTGGCCAGGCTCGGTCACTTACTGGCTGGGCGGCAACAAGGTCGCAGATCCGGCAGAGGTCCAGCGAAGCCTCGACGCGATACCGATGCCCGGCCTCGACATGCCGAACTCTGGTGCGCCCATCATCGATTTCGGATCGCCGCCGAAACGCTGAGACCAAACTCGCGCACTTAGCGCGGTCCTTAGGCCTTGACGTCCAGCTCGGCAGTCCGACCGCCGCCGCGCTCACCCGAAAGCGGCCGTTCTGCTCCCGGCCACACCCTGTCACGGCCGCCTAGCGCCCATCCCGGTCGTCCAGGCCGCGGTCATGAGTTCCCGACACCGGACATTAAGGAGAATTGAGAGAGTCCGTTACTCGCCCCGCCCGTTGTGGCCGATCTTCCTTGGTTCGATCTCTTCGATGCGAAGGATCGCAAGGATTTCGTCGAGCGCTGTCGAAGCGAAGCTTGCTCGCCGCACCAGGTAGTAGACCTCATTTCCAAGTGGCACGAACGGAAGCCCGAATGCCTCCGCGGCTGCCCGGACGCCGAATCCGACATCCGCTGCGCCGGATGCAACGACGGCGGCCACGGCCTGGTGCGTGAATTCCTCCACGCCGTAGCCAACTATCGCATTCGCCGCGATGTCATTAACGGCCAGCATGCGGTCGAACCAGGCGCGCGTTCCTGATCCTCGCTGCCGGTTGATGAAGCGCGCGCGCGTTCGCGCAACATCAGGGATGGAGCCAAGTTTCAGCGGGTTTTCCCGGGCTACGATGAGCCCTTGCTCACGCTGAAAGGCCGCTTCGGCCGCGATCCCGGTCTGCCGCAAGGATGCTGGCATTGTGCCGCCTTCAGACGGTCCGAAATGGCAACCCGCGACGTCCACTTGGCCCGACATCAAGCGGTCCAGAGCAGCCTCGCTGCCCATTGTACTCACCTCCACGTCATCGCGCCCGTTCAGGGTTTCGAGCAGGCGGGGGTCGTGACTGGCGGCGATCCTGAGCTTTCGCCCGGCCCCGAACAGCTGGACCAACCGCTTCTCCAGGGTCCGCTGCTCGCGTGCGAGCGACACGTCGAAGTTCCTTAACGTGTTCTGAAGGTTCTGCCGCAGCTCCTCTCCGAGTTCAGTCAGCGTGGTGCCGTGACCTTTCGTTTTGACGACGAGCGGGCGGCTCGTCGCTGCTTCGAGCGAGACGATCCGGCCCCACGCAGACCGGTACGACAGCTTCAGCCGCTCCGCGGCCCCGCGCACGGAGCGTTCCTGGGCAACGCCCTCCAGAAGCTGGAAGGTTTCGCGCAGACCGAGTTCCCGGTCGTTGATCCGGATGACCCCGCCGACCTCTAGCTCCACCATATGCAACCTGTTTCTTATTGAAGCCACGTTGCCTACCGTAGCATAAGCACGCCGATGCTCCAGGCGCTCGGGGACGCTTTCTCGATGCTCGGGTCGCTCGATGGAGACGTCGTCTCCATCGCGGCCTTGTCGCTACGCGTCAGCCTCTCGGCGGTGGTCCTGGCTTGCGC
>CAXUKK010000285.1:0-4507 GCA_964251455.1 uncultured Enterovirga sp. | reverse complement strand
GTTGCGCAGGATGTTGCGCTTGATGCCGTAGTCGTACGCGACGATGTGGTGTGGGGCGCGCGGGTTCCCCCAACTGTACGCCTCCCGAGTGCTGACTCGCGAGGCAAGGTCGAGACCCTCCATCGACGGCAGACCCGCGGCCCGAGCCTTTAGCGCCTCGATGTCGAACAGACCTGCCGGGTCATGCGCCAGGACGGCGTTCGGCATGCCGCGATCGCGGATCAGCGCGGTCAACGCCCGCGTATCGACCCCGGTGATGCCCAGGATGCCGCGCGCCTTCAGCCACGCGTCTAGCGGTCGGGTCGAGCGCCAGTTCGCGGGCTCCGTTATGCTGGCGCCGAGGACGGTCCCGCGCACGCCGGAGCTCTTATCGGGATCGACGGTCTCGGTGTCCTCCTCGTTCGCGCCGACATTGCCGATATGCGGGAACGTGAAGGTGACGATCTGACCGGCATAGGACGGGTCCGTCAGGATTTCCTGGTAGCCGGTCATGGAGGTGTTGAAACAGACCTCGCCCGACGTCTCGCCGACGGCACCGATCCCCGTACCCTCGATCACCGTGCCATCCGCCAGAACGAGCAGCGCCGTCGCGCGGGGCTCTTCCCAGGCGGAGACGGCGTCGGCCGGCGCGACCTGCCCTCCCGGCGCGCGGCCGGGGGCGTGTTGTTGTTGCGACATCGCAGAGATCCGGGTTAAGTCGCGCCGACATCGACATTGCCGGTCCGCGCGCGCGTTCAGACACTTAGGAGTGCCACCCCGCTGCGTCAACGCGCCGGGCCGCATCATCCCCTGGACCAGACCTATGCTTCGCGCACGCTTCACCGACGACATGAAGACGGCCATGAAGGCCGGCGACAAAGTTCGACTCGGCACGATCCGCCTGATCCAGGCGGCGCTGAAGGACCGGGACATCGAGGCCCGCGGCCAGGGCAAGGAGCCGATCTCGGACGACGAGATCCTGGCACTCCTGCAGAAGATGGTGAAGCAGCGCCAGGAATCGGTCGCGATCTATGATCAGAACGCCCGGCCGGAACTCGCGGCCGGCGAGCGCGAGGAGATCGCCGTCATCTCGACCTTCCTGCCGCAGCAACTCAGCGATGCGGAGACGGATGCCGCCATCGTGGCGGCGATCGGCGAGACCGGCGCGGCGTCCGTCAAGGACATGGGCAAGGTCATCGCCAAGCTTCGCGCCGACTTTGCCGGGCGCATGGATTTTGCGAAGGTCAGCCCGCGCGTGAAGGAGAAGCTGTCGGCCGGCTGAGGCCTTAACTGCAATCGCTGCGCTGCGCCTGGATGCGCGTGATCCGGCCTCGCCGGTCCTCCTGCCAATCGATCCGCGTCTCGCTGTAGCAGGGCAGATTGTCCGGCCTAAACAGCGCTGTATTCAGGCGGGTCGCCGGATCGGCGAGGAGCGTGAAGCCCTCGCGGATGAGCTCCGTCCGCAGGATCGCGGCCGAGGTGCCCGGCCCGTGGTTGCGGGCTATGCGCGCCTTGAAGGCGTGATCGCCCGCGAGCCCCGCCGAAATGGGCGGGAACGCGGGCGCGCAGCCTGCAAGCGTGGCGACGATAGCGACAGCGAGGATGAGACGCACGCAAAACTCCGGTTCGCCGCATCATACTCCTGTGCGCGGCCGAAGGGCAGGCACGGGCCTGTGAACAAGCTGGGGAAGGCTGGCGATCGTTCGCGGTTCGTTCTAGGATGGCGGCCGCGGACGTGACACGCTGACAGGCTACGCGTGGTAGGCTCGCGGCAGGCAGGACACCCGTGCGCTACCACCCTCACCTCCTCGACGAAATCCGTGCCCGGCTGCCGGTCTCCAGCGTCGTCGGCCGCAAGGTCAAGCTCAAGAAGGCTGGCCGAGAGTGGCGTGGCCTCTCGCCCTTCAATGCCGAGAAGACGCCGTCCTTCTACGCCAACGACCAGAAGGGATTTTACCACGACTTCTCGTCGGGCAAGCACGGCGACATCTTCAGCTTCCTGATCGAGACCGAGGGCCTTTCCTTCCCGGAAGCGGTCGAGCGGCTCGCGGGCGAGGCGGGCGTCGACCTGCCCAAGGCCACCCCCGAGATGGAGCGGGTCGTAGAGCGTCGGCGCGACCTCTACGATGTGCTCGACATGGCGTGCCGCTTCTTCGAGGCCCAACTCGGGCGGGCGGCCGGGCAGAGCGCCCTCGCCTACCTCGAGGGTCGCGGCATCACGGCCGAGACACGACGCGAATTCCGCATGGGCTATGCGCCGGACAGCCGCACGTCGCTGTTCGATCACCTCGTGAAGGAGGGGATCGACCGTGACCTGATCCTGCGCGCCGGGCTCGCGATCGAGCCCGAAGACGGGCGCGCGCTCTACGATCGCTTCCGAGGCCGGGTGATTATCCCGATCCAGGATAGCCGCGGCCGGATTGTCGCCTTCGGCGGCCGCGCGCTCGCGCCCGACCAGCAGCCGAAATACCTCAACAGCCCGGAGACCGAACTCTTCCGCAAAGGCGAACTCGTCTTCAACGGCCACCGGGCCCGTCAGCCCGCGCACGAGGCGAATTCGGCCATCGTGGTCGAGGGCTATCTCGACGCGATATCGGTCTATCAAGCCGGCATCCGCAACGTCGTCGCGACACTTGGCACCGCATTCACGGAGGAGCAGATCGCGCTTCTCTGGCGGCTCGCGCCCGAGCCCGTGATCTGCTTCGACGGCGACAAGGCCGGCCGCAACGCCGCGTTCCGGGTCATCGACCGGATCGTGCCGACGCTGAAGACCGGCTTCACCTTCCGCTTCGCCTTCCTGCCGCCCGGCCAGGATCCGGACGACGCCGTCCGGCAATCCGGCGTCGAGGCCTTTCGGGCCATCCTCGACGAGGCGAAGTCCTTCTGGGACGTCATCTGGCTGCGGGAGACGGAGACGGCACGGCTCGACAGCGAGAACGGACAAGCCGTGTTCGAGATGCGCATCAAGGAGGTCGTCGGCCAGATCGCCGACCCGACGCTGCGCCGCCGCTACGAGCTGACCGCACGCCTCCAAGTGACGGATTTCCTGTGGCGCCTCGGCAAGAAGAATGTGCTGGCCCGCCTCCGAGAGACGACGGCGCTGCCGTCGCTGCCGGACATGTTTTCCTCCGAGCCGACCCGGCTCATCGGGCTTGAGCGCGTGTTTCTCGGCATGTGCGTCCATTACCCGGATCTCGTCGAGCAGAACCGCGACCGCATCGCGTCCATGAATTTCCGCGGCGAGCATGTCGGCACGAAGTTCAACAGCTTCGTGGCGGACCTCCTGCGCGTCATCGACGAGGACGACACGCGCAGCTTCCGCGACTTCTACAATCTCCTGTCCGACGCGTTCTTCCCGGCGCTGAATTTTCTGCACGGGCGCGAAGCGCGCGACCTCGGCCGGCCCTGGGGCCACAACCTGTTCGCCCGGTTCCCGGTCCTGCAACGCGGCGTGCCGGAGCGCTTCATCGAGGATTGCTTCTCGAACTTCATGGAGCTCCTCTGGCTCCGCGACCTCGAGGACGAGTTGAAGGACGGGGTCGACACGATGCCGGCCGATGCCGACGACAGCTACTCGCTGTGGCTCGTGCACCTGCAGCACGACATACTCGAAAACCGGGACCGCATCCTGCGCAAGGAATTGGAGCTGGCGGAAGAGGCTACCGCGTATCGCTCGGCAGGGTACGCCGACCTGGTTTCGGCTGACCCGAGGGGAATGATGTTGCGGCAGTTGGGCTTCGAGCGCCTGGAAGGGCCGAAACTGGTGGCCTGAGCTCCCGACCACATGGTCCTAGGCCCTTGATGCGGCAGGGCTTCACCTTGCAATACCCGTCTCAAGCGCTAAATACCGCCTCTGGGTAGCAGTTCGACTGATCTGGTCGGGCGGGAGGCGCGTCGCGTCATCCTCCCCGGGCTGATGATGTGGTGGCGGACGGTGCCCGAATCGGTCAAATGCGCGGGAGACCGCGTGGCCGCAAGCGGACCTTGGTTAACGGTCGGTCAGGCAGATCGCCCGTATATCATCCAATGAGCTGGAGGGTGGCAGGCGATGACCGCTTCGCCGCCTTTCGTGCGTATCGGCGTTCGAGCTTTGGCCACTGACGGCGCAGTGGCATCCGGGCTCGGCTTCAGGCAAGGCTGATCATGGCGACGAAGACGACCGAACGGCAAGAGGCCGAGGCGGCTCCCGAGCAGCAGACGGACGGGCCCCTGCTCGATCTGACAGATGCTGGGGTTCGGCGCATGATCAAGGCCGCCAAGAAGCGCGGCTACGTCACGCATGACGAGCTGAACGAGGTTCTGCCGTCCGAGCAGACGGACCCTGACAAAATCGAAGACATCATGTCGATGCTCAGCGAGATGGGCATCAACGTCGTCGAGGCCGAAGAGGCCGAGGAAGGCCGCAAGGATCCCGAAGAGGCGGACGAGGACGAGCCGGGCGACGCCGTAGAGCCCGTGACCGCCCGCGCCGTCGCGGTGCGTCCGGACGCCCCGGTCAAGGAGCCGACCGACCGCACGGACGATCCCG
>CAXUKK010000284.1:0-4523 GCA_964251455.1 uncultured Enterovirga sp. | reverse complement strand
GCCCGCACGCTGATCCTGCGCACGGCGACACGCCTCCGGGCGGAGACGACGGACCCACGGAGCGAACTCGTCGCGCTCGATGCCCGCTGGGGCGTTCCGCAGATCTGGTCGCTCCTGAAACGTGAATCCAGCCGGCTGACGCCGTTCTACTATCTCACGGCCGTCGATCTTCGGCAGGCGAATGACGGCAGCGTCGAGCGCGTGCCAGACGGACAGCGCATCTTCCTGGACGTGCTGGGGCGCACGTTCGCCATCAGCGCGCTGACGATGCTTCTCTGCCTGCTCCTCGGCTATCCGGCTGCGCATCTTCTCGCACAGGCGTCTCCTCGCTGGACCCCGGTTCTGATGACGATGGTGCTCTTGCCGTTCTGGACCTCGACGCTGGTCCGCACGACAGCCTGGATCGTTCTTCTGCAGAACGAAGGCCTCGTGAACCGCACCTTCCGGGCAATCGGGCTGATCTCGGGCTCGCTGCCGCTCTTCGCGAACCGCTTTGCAGTGCTGCTTGCGATGACCCACGTGCTGCTGCCCTACATGGTCCTGCCGCTCTACGGCGCCATGAAGACCGTCCCGCCGGATCTTCTGCGCGCCGCTTCCGGCCTCGGGGCCAATCCGATCCGTGCGTTCTTCAGGGTCTATGTGCCTCAGACACTGCCGGGCATCTATGCCGGGAGCATCCTGGTTTTCGTCCTGGCGCTCGGTTTCTACGTCACGCCGGCGCTCGTGGGGGCGCCCTCCGACCAGATGATGTCGTTCTTCGTCGCGCTCTATACGAACGAGTCGCTCAATTGGGGCCTCGCCTCGGCCCTTGGCACGATCCTGCTCGTTTCGGCCGCCCTGGTTTACCTCGCTGCCTTGAAGCTTGGAGTCAGGACGAGTTCGCCGTGAGGAGCGCAGACGTGGTGTTCGCCCTTGCAGCAGGTGCCGGCCGCCTGGTTGGGCTTCTCGTCTTCCTGTTTATGCTGGTTCCGATCCTGACGATCGTGCCCCTGTCGTTCACGGGCGGGGTGGAACTCGTCTATCCGCTCCCGAGCCTGTCGCTGCGATGGTACGTGGACTTCTTCACACGCCCCGAATGGCTCGCATCGATCCGCAACAGCGTCATCGTCGGTGTCAGCACGTCGCTCGTGGCGACGATCGTCGGGACTTGCACGGCGATCGGCATGACGCGCCTGCCCAAGCGCGCGGCGACTGCCGTATCGGTTCTCGTCGTCCTTCCGATGGCGGTCCCGGTCGTGATCGTGGCCGTTTCGATCTACTTCTTCTTCGCGTCCATCGGGCTGACGGGAAGCTTCGTCGGGCTGATCCTCGCGCATGTGGTGCTCGCCCTTCCGTTCGTCGTCATCAATGTCAGGGCATCACTCAGCGGGCTCAACCCGGAACTGATGCGCGCCGCGGCGAGCCTCGGCGCTCATCCGATCCGGGTGCTGAGCCGGGTCACGATCCCACTCATCTTCCCCGGAATCGCGACCGGCGCGCTGTTCGCCTTTGCGGTTTCGCTGGACGACGTCGTCGTCGCCATGTTCGTGGCCGGCCCCGGCCAGCTGACGTTGCCCCGGCAGATGTTCAACGGCGTGCGGGAGAACATCTCGCCGACGATCCTCGCGGCCGCGTCGATCCTCGTGCTCCTATCGATCCTGCTCATGACGACGACGACGAAGCTTGCGGCCCGATCGACGCGGAAGGCCGCCGCCGCGGCCTGAAGCACGGGAGCTGGCCCGCGCCGGCTGATCCCGGAGGAAATGGCGACGCCGATCCAGGCGCCTCGCGAGGGAGTCGTCCCCGGCACTTAAGCCCTATAAGTGACCGACGAGATGTCGGCGGATCTGGTGTCCCATCTCGGCCATCTCGGCCCGGACATAAGGGCTGATGTCCATGGCCCGAAAGAACGGGTGCGTGACGCCAGGAACCCGACGAAGCGTCGTCGGAACGCCCGCGTCCATCAGCTTCCGGGCGTAGAGCTCGCCCTCGTCCCGAAGGATGTCGAATTCGCAGGTCACCACGTAGGCCGGAGGCAATCCTGCGAGGTCGGCCTTGAGCGGCGTCGCGAGCACATCCCGGGCGGGGAGTTCCCCGTACCAGTGCTGCCAGAACCATTTCATGTACGGAGTCGTCAGCAGCAGACCGTGCCAGCGGTGATAGGAAGGGCGGCTGAAATCGTCGTCCGTCAGCGGATAGATCAGGAGCTGGAACGCGATCCGCGGGCCACCCTTGTCCCGCGCAAGCAGCGTGCAGGCTGCCGTCAGCTGCCCGCCGGCGCTGTCGCCGCTCAAGCCGATCCGATCGGGATCCAGGCCGAGTTCGCCAGCCTTTTCGTGCACCCACAGCAAAGACGCGTAGGCATCCTCGATGCAGGCCGGGTAGGGATGCTCCGGCGCGAGGCGGTAGTCGACCGCGAGGTATGCGACGCCACTCGTCCGCGTGAGTTCGCAGACGTAGCGGTCGTGCGTATCGATGTCGCCGATCACCCACCCGCCGCCATGGAAATACAACATCACGGGGAGGGGACCGGTCGCACCGGCGGGCTTGTACAGGCGCAGGCGGATCCGCCGGCCCGGGAATTCGCCCCAGTGATCGACGACGACGACATCGTCCGGTCGGGGCTTCATGTCGCGATGCGCGAAGCCATCCATCAAGGCGCGGACTTCCAATGGAGGCCGCGTCTCCATCGGCGGTTCGAGCCCGCTCATGCCGGCGAAGAACTCGGCGATTTCAGGATGAAGGCGTATCGGCTCGAGCGTTGCGCTCACGGGCTCATCCTGCTGCATGGTTTAGGCTCTCGGTTTGTCGACCGGCGTTGGACGGCTGAAGGTCACCTTGCCCGATCCGGCTCGATGAAGAGGTCCAGTCCGAAGACACGATTGACGATCAGGATCATCAACGTCGTCGCCCCGATCAGCACCGTCGACACGGCGGCGACCATCGGCGACGCGTTGTCCTGCAACTGGGAGAAGATCTTGATCGGCAGGGTCGTGAAACCCGGGCCGACCAGGAACAAGGTGATCGTGGTCTCGTCGAACGAGATGATGAAGCAGAACAGGAAAGCGGTCGTCAGGCCCGGCCGAAGCAGCGGCACCGTGATCCGCCGGAACGTCGTCCAGGGATGGGCGCCCAGGCTCAGGGCCGCCTCCTCGAAGGCGATGTCGAACTTGGCTAGGCTCGCGGCAATCGGCCGGTACGCGTACGGCAAGGTCACGAAGACATGCGCCAGCAGGATACCGGAGAACGTGCCGATCAGGCCGATTGTCGAGATCACGGCGAGGATCGCTACGGCAAGGGCTGCGTGCGGGAACACGAGCGGGAGAAGCACCATGAACTCCAGCGCCGGGAGGCCTGCCATCGGACGCCGCACCGCGACGAACGCCGCCGCGAAGCCGAGAAGCAGGCTGAAGAGGGCGGCCAGAAGCGAGAGAACGAGCGTGATTGCGAGCGTCCAAAGCCAGTCTGCATTGGCGAAGAACGCTGCAAACCAGCGAACCGAGATCGATCCCGGCGGGAAGGTCATGTAGCCGGTTGCGGAAAACGCGGACGCGACGACGATCAGGATCGGCGAGATCATGAACGTGACGACAAGGAGCGTGACGATCCCGGGAAGTCGGGCGAGCAGAGCCATCGAAACTACCGGCTCGCCTTCAGGTGGCGCCCGACATGCCGCTCGAGAAGTTGCAGCGGGACGACGATGACCAGTGCGAAGGTCGTTAACAGCACTGCCAAGGTCGCCGCCTTGGGCAGGTCGAACGTGTCGAGAACGTCCCGGTAGATCTGCGTGCCGATCAGAGCATCCCGTACGCCCCCCAGCATCAGCGGCGTGACGACGGCGCCCGTCGCCATGAGGAAGACGAGCATGACGCCGTTGACGACGCCCGGCATCGTCAGTGGAAGCACGACGCGCACGAACGTCCGCACCGGTCCGGCGCCGAGGCTCATCGAGGCCTCCTCCATCGATCGTTCGAGATGAAGGAAGGACGTCAGGATCGCGATGATCATAAACGGGCAGAAGACGTGGACCATGCCGACGAGGACGCCGAATGTGTTGAACATCAGCCTCGTTGGCGCGTCCGCTGCCCCGCTCCAGATCAGGAGGCCGTTGATGACCCCGCGATTGCCGAGAAGAACGATCCACCCGTAGGTCCGTACGATCAGGCTCACCAGCCAAGGCAGGATGATGAGCAGAAGCAGGAGATCACGATATTTCCGGACGCGGGAGATGAAGTACGCCGTCGGGTAGGCGAGGAGAAGCGAGATCACGGCCGTTAGTCCGGCGATCATGAGCGTCCGCCACAGCATCGCCACGTAATCCGGCCGGGCGAAGATGTTGGCATAGCTCGCGAAGCCGAACTGCCCGCCCGGACTGAATGACATGACCAGAAGCCGGATGACGCCCCAGGCCAGCAACCCGAGGACGCAGCCGGGGAAGATCAGGAGCAGCAGCAATCGGCGGTCGAAGCGCATGATATCGCCTGGGGGGCGTTACGGAGCGAGGACAGAACGAGGCCTCAGCGCTCCGCCTGGATCTTCTCCAC
>CAXUKK010000283.1:0-4524 GCA_964251455.1 uncultured Enterovirga sp. | reverse complement strand
CGGCGGCGCTGCTGCGGGCATCATGCCGCGTCTCGACGGCCGGCACGTCGCCGATCGCGGCCACGCGGGCATTCACGAACACGACCTCCTGGTCGCGCGACGCGTAGGTGTAGAGCTCCTCGTGTCGGCGATGAAAGGCTTCGTTCACGCGCCCGACAAGGCCGGGCTGGTCCCAGTCGAGGCCGTCGAGCGGAACGTCGATCTCGAAGATCTGCTCGCCGTAGCGCATCTCGGCAGAGCGCTCGATCCGGATCGGGCCGTCGAACCAGGAGGAGAGCCGTGCCGTGGCGCTCGCCTCCAGCTCGGCGAACACGGCGCGGAGATGCCCGTCGTCCGTCGCCGCGCCGCTGCCGACATGCGTCCGGCTCGCCTCGTAGCGAAGGTCGCTCGCCAGCATGCCCCAGGCAGACAGGACCGAGGCGACGTTCGGCACGATGACGCGCGGAATCTCGAGTTCGCGCGCGACCTCGACGGCGTGCAGGCCGGCGGCGCCCCCGAAGGAGAGCAGCGCGAAGCGGCGCGGATCGACGCCGCGGCGCAGCGTCATCAGGCGGATGCCGTCCGCCATCTTCAGGTTGATGAGCCGGTAGATCCCGGTCGCCGCGGCCTCGCGCGACAGGCCGAGACGTTCGGCGATGCGGTCGAGCGCGGCCTCGGCGGCCGCCTGGTCGAGCCGGCGCTTGCCGCCGAGGAAGTTTGCGGCGTCGAGGTAGCCGAGCACAAGGTTCGCGTCCGTCACGGCGGCGCTCTCGCCACCAAGCCCGTAGCAGGCAGGTCCCGGCACCGCGCCGGCGCTTTCCGGCCCGACATGGAAGGTGCCGCCGCCGTCGATCCGCGCCATCGAGCCGCCGCCGGCGCCGATCGAGGCGATGTCGAGGGAGCGAAGCGCGATACGCTCGCCCGCAAGGCCGCGCTCGGCCGATAACGCAGCCTGGCCGTCGGCGATGAGCGAAATGTCGGTCGAAGTCCCGCCCATGTCGAAGGGGATCAGGTTCGGCACGCCGAGAAGCGCCGCGCAGCGCCGCGAACCGGCGATGCCGCCGGCGGGGCCGGACAGCACAGTCGCGGCCGCGAGCCGGCCTGCTTCTTCGACGGGCGCCATGCCGCCATGAGACAGGATGATGAAGAGCCCTCCGGCAAGGCCGGCATCCGACAGGCGCTGCTCCAGCTTCGTCAGGTAGCGGCGCACCGCCGGCCCGACATAGGCGTTCACGACGGTCGTCGAGACGCGCTCGTATTCCTTGATCTGGGGCAGCACGTCGCTGGAGCGCGAGACGTACAGGTCCGGCAACGCGCGCCGGAGACGCTCGACGCTTGCGATCTCGTGCGCCGGGTTCTTGTAGGCGTGGAGGTAGCAGATCGCGACCGATGTCGCGCCGGACGCCTTCACGGCCGCGATGGCGGCATCGAGCGAGGCATCGTCGAGCGGCGTGAGCACCGAGCCGTCGGGCCGCAGCCGCTCCGTGACGCCGATGCGAAGGTGGCGCGGCACGAGCGGCTCGGGCGGCGGCGAGCGCAGGTCGTAGCGGTCCCCTTTCAGGCCCTCCCGCATCTCAAGCACGTCCCGGTGGCCTTCGGTCGTGAGGAGCGCCACCCGGGCGCCCTTGCGCTCGAGCAGCGCGTTGGTCGCGACCGTCGTGCCGTGCACGATCCGCTCCGTCCCGGCGAGCATGGCGCCGAGGCCGAGCCCGAGCCGGCGGGCCAATTCCTCCAGCCCCGCCATGACGCCGACCGACTGGTCCGCCGGCGTGGAGGGCGACTTGGCGAAGATCGTCCGGCCTTCGCGGTCGATGGCGACAAGGTCCGTGAACGTACCGCCGACGTCGATACCGATGCGCAATCCGGTCACGTCACCAGCCCCTCTGCCACATCATGCCGGTGCGCCTCGGCGCTCCGCTTCTCCGGCGGGCCCCAGCCGCCGCCGCCGCCGGAATGGATCTCCAGCACGTCGCCGGGGCAGATTTCGATGCCGACCTCCTTCGTCTTCAGGCGGCGCGGCTCGCGGCCGTCCGAGAGCAGGCGATAATCGTGCGGCTGGCCGTCGTGGCCGCCCTGCAGGCCGCAGGCGCCATGCCGGACGCCGTCGCCGGCCGTGTTGCCGCGCGCCGGGCTCGCCGTTTCCACCACGAGCTCGAGATCGACCCCGAGGCCGCCGCGATGCTGGCCTTCGCCGCCCGAATCCGGCCGGAACTCGTGCCGGCGGAAATGGAGCGGGAAACGCACCTCGGCGAATTCGACGCTGCCGAACTTGAGACCGCCGGCGCTGTGCCATTCGCCGATGGAGGACCAGCCGTCGCCGCCCGGCGAGGCGCCGCCGCCCGGGCGAGCATGGAAGAGGTGCCAGATGAAGCGGCGCCCGTTGCGCGGATCCTCGCCCTGGATGGCGATGCGGAAGCGCCGGCCCCAGCCGGCCATGGCGCGGTCCGGGCAGGATTGCGCGAGGGCCTTGATGATCGCCTCGACGATCTCGTTCGACGGGTGGCTCGTGCAGAGCGTCACCGGGCGCCCGGGCTCGGACCACACGATCGTGCCTTCCTTGGCGATCACCGTCAGCGGCCGGAGCGCGCCGGCGTTCTTCGGGATGTCGGGGTCGATCAGGTAGGCGAAGGCCATCACGACGGCGGCCTGCATGTTGGCGTGCGACGAGTTCACGAAGCTCGTCGATTGCGCGTCGGAGCCCGTGAGATCGACCTCGATGTCGCTGCCGCGCACCGTGACCTTCGCCCTGATGGCGATGTCCTCGCGGCCGTGCCCGTCGTCGTCGAGCACCGCCTCGCCGTGGAAGACGCCGTCCTTCCAGGTCGACACGATGGCGCGGGTCTGCTGCTCGGCCGCGTCGAAGATGGCCTCGATCGCGTCGACCACCACGTTCGGCCCGAACTCGGCGAAAAGCTTCGCCATCCGGCGCTCGCCGAGATGCGCGGCACCGATCATGGCGTCGAGGTCGCCGCGGAAGTCGCGCCCGTTGCGGGTGTTCAGCGCCAGCATGTCGAGCAGGTCGTCGCGAAGGCGGCCGGCCTCGTAGAGCTTGATCGGCGGGACGCGCAGGCCCTCCTGCCAGATCTCGGTCGCGGCCGGATTGTAGGCGCCGTGCGTCGCGCCGCCGATGTCGCTCTGGTGCGCCCGCACCACCGTCCAGAACAGGCGCTCGCCGCCGGCAAAGACCGGGACGAACGCCGTGAGATCCGGGAGGTGCGAGCCGCCGTGATACGGGTCGTTCAGCAGGATGACGTCCCCCGGTGCGACGTCCGTGAAGCGCGCCTCGACCGCTTTTGTCGCCCAGGGGAGCGCGCCGACATGGACCGGGATGTGATCCGCCTGGGCGACGAGGCGAGACTGCACATCCGTGATCGCGACCGAGAAGTCGCGGCTCGAATTGAGGATCTGCGAATAGGAGGTCCGCAGCATCGCCTCGCCCATCTCGGTGACGATGGACGAGAGGCGGTGCTGGACCACCGAGCGGGTGATCGGATCGATTGCGGGCATGCGTCCTTCTGGCCCGGATGGGGCGGAGGCGCCAGTCAGGTGCCAGGAGCCTGAGACATGCCAGCCTGGCGGAAAGCGGCGTCGACCGCGCTTGTGCTGGGCTCTTGCCGGGGATGCGGTTCGCCCCGCCGTCTCAGGCGCGGTGCGATTGGCCAACGCCGGCGCTGCGCGGCGGGACCTCGCGGTAGAGGCGCCGCAGCTTGTCCTGGAAATCCGGTTGGAGCTTCGCGAGTGTTCCGGCGACCGGGTCTGCGCCGGCCAGCATCGTGTCGCTGGCGTCGCGGGAGAAATCCATCACGAACCTGACCCGCTCGTGCCGGATCGCCTCGACGTCCTCGGGAACCTCGCCCAGGGGCGTTCCGCGAGCGAGCGCGTCCTTGACGCGGTCCACCACGCAGCACGCGTCCTCGACGGCCTGCGTCGCTCCTTGTCCCAGGGTCGGGATCATCGGGTGCGAAGCGTCGCCGATGAAGAGGACGGGCCAGCCCGACACGGAATACGCAATGGCGTCTTCCTGGGCGCGCGCCCAGTGGATGTCCCGAACACGCTCGGCGATGCCGTCGATGAGGAAGGCCGCCTCGGGAGAGGGAGCGGCATCCTCCGGCATGTAGAGGCGGCGCAGCACCTCCGGATCCTTCATGCGATCCGGGATGGTCCCGTCCTCGCTCTCGATCGGGAAGGTGCCCGCGCAGTAGACGAAGCCGCCGGGCACCGTGAAGGCGAGGAGCCGGTTCGGCCCGTTGAACCACTGCCCGTATTCGTCGATCGGGCAGTCCGGCCCTTGCGGGATCAGCACGCGGTACATCGAGATGCCCAGCTGCGAAGGCACGGTGGAAGCGACGAGCTGACTCCTGACGCGGGAATATCGGCCGTCTGCCGCGATCAGGAGATCGACATCGACGATCTCGGATGCCGCTCCGGAAATGGAGGTTGTACGGACCTTGAGCCGGCCGTCCGGCTGCAACTCCGTCCCGGCGGCGGCGACGCCATAGCGGATCTGGAGGTCCGACCGCAGGAGACGATAGAGCTCCGCCCAGC
>CAXUKK010000282.1:0-4524 GCA_964251455.1 uncultured Enterovirga sp. | reverse complement strand
GGGCGGGACGGAGCAACGCGCAAGCGTGTCGCGGAAGAGCTGATGTGCGTGCTCGAGCGCGAAACCGCGGAAGCCTTCCGGACCCGGGGCTTAGGCCTCACGGTCGAGGTGCAGGAGATCGACCCGACTGCCTCCCTCAAGACCAACAATCTGCACGAGCGGATCCGGACGGGGGCGGCCGCATGAACCAGATCGTCGATCCCAAGCTCACCGCGAACCTCGCGGCCGTCCGACGTCACCTCGAGCGGCTCACCGGCGGCCCCGTCCCGCACCTGATCGCGGGCGAACGCGTCCTCTCCGAGTCCGGCGAGACCTTCGAGGTATTGGATCCAACCACGAACGAGCCGCTCTGCACGGTTGCGGCCGGCGGCGCGGCCGAGATCGATCGCGCCGCGAAGGCCGCGGCCGAGGCGTTCCGACCGTGGCGGGACATTTCGGCTGCCAGGCGCCGCAAGGTCCTGCACGCGATCGCGGATGCGATCGAGGCGCGGGCCGACGAGATCGCGCTGGTGGAGAGCTCCGATACCGGACAGCCGATCCGCTACATGGCGAAGGCCGCTCTGCGCGGCGCGGAGAATTTTCGCTTCTACGCCGATCGGGCCCCCGAGGCGCAGAACGGATTGTCGCTCCCCGACCAGGACCACATCAACTACACCATACGGCAGCCGATCGGCCCGGTGGGCGTGATCACGCCCTGGAACACGCCCTTCATGCTGTCGACCTGGAAGATCGCACCCGCGCTCGCGGCCGGCTGCACGGTCGTCCACAAGCCGGCCGAATGGTCGCCGCTCTCCGCCACCATCCTGGCCGAGATCATGGACGCGACCATTCGGGATCACGGACTGCCTGCCGGCGTCGTGAACATGGTCCAGGGCCTGGGCGAGACGGCCGGCAAGGCCCTGACCGAGCACCCGGCCATCAAGGCGGTCGCCTTCGTGGGCGAGACGACGACCGGCTCGCACATCATGGCCCAGGGCGCCCCGACCCTGAAGCGGGTGCATTTCGAGCTCGGCGGCAAGAACCCGGTGATCGTCTTCGAGGATGCGGATCTCGACAGGGCGCTCGATGCCGTCCTGTTCATGATCTACTCGCTCAACGGCGAGCGCTGCACGTCCTCGTCGCGGGCCCTTGTCCAGCGGCCGATCTACGAGGCGTTCTCGGCCAAGGTTGCGGAGCGCGTGAAGCGCATCAGGGTCGGACACCCGCTCGACCCGACCACCGAGCTCGGACCGCTCATCCATCCGCGCCATGCGGAGAAGGTGTTGTCCTTCCCGGCGCTCGCGCGGCAGGAGGGGGCGCGCATCGCCTGCGGCGGCGGCCGCGCCATGGAGGGTGCCGGCAACTATGTCGAGCCGACCCTCTATCTCGAGGCCGGGACCGCAATGCGCATCGCCCAGGAGGAGATCTTCGGGCCTGTCCTGACCATGATTCCGTTCGAGGACGAGGCGGAGGCAATCCGGATCGCGAACGACGTCCGTTACGGCCTCGCCGGCTACATCTGGACGCGCGATGTCGGCCGCGCCCACCGAGTGGCGCGCGACCTCGAGGCCGGGATGATCTGGGTGAACTCCGAGAACGTCCGCCATCTCCCCACGCCTTTTGGCGGGGTCAAAAGTTCCGGCATAGGCCGGGACGGCGGCGATTATTCGTTCGACTTCTACATGGAGACGAAGAACATCTCGGTGGCGTTGGACAGCCACAAGGTGCCGCGCATCGGTGCGTAACCGCGTGCGAGCGCGACCGTGTCCTGGCCCGAGCCGGGCGCTCGGCCCCCGAACGGACCAGCTGAATAAGAAGGGCCCGATCGAACCTGGGCCCGACTAGACAGGGGAGAGACGATGCCCATTCCTGCACCCGTGCCGTATCCGCCCTTCCAGGTGGTGCGGCTGAACCACGTGCAGCTGACCGTGCGGGACCTTGCTGCCGCCAAGGCGTTCTGGGGCGACACGCTCGGCTTGCAGGTGACGGACGAGACGACGGACCGGCTCTACTTCCGAGCCATGGAGGAGCGCGGCCACCATTGCGTCGTGCTGCAGAAGGGTGACGAGCCGGTCGCGAAGGTGCTCGGCTTCAAGGTCTATTCGGAGGAGGACCTCGACAAGGCGCATCATTTCTTCCGAGCTCGCGGGCTGCCGGCGAAGTTCATCGAGGAACCATACCAGGGGCGCACGCTCCGCACGGTCGACCCGATGGGGGTGCCGCTCGAATTCTACTTCCGGATGGATAAGCTCCCGTCCGTCCACCAGACATACGCGCTCTACAAGGGCGTGAAGCCGCTCCGCATCGACCACTTCAACTGCTTCTCGGACGACGTCGACACCTCGGTCGCCTTCTACACCGCGATAGGGTTCCGGACGACGGAGTACACGGAGAACGAGGACCGCACCCGCCTCTGGGCCGCCTGGATGCACCGGAAGGGCGGGGTGCACGACATAGCCTTCACGCACGGGGTGGGGCCGCGGCTGCACCACCTCGCGTTCTGGGTGCCGACCCCGCTGAACATCATCGACCTGCTCGATCTGATGGCAACCACCGGCTACGTGAACAACATCGAGCGCGGCCCGGGCCGGCACGGCATCTCGAACGCATTCTTTCTCTACATCCGCGATCCCGACGGGCACCGGATCGAGATCTATTGCTCAGATTACCAGACGGTGGATCCGGACCACGAGCCGATCCGCTGGGATTTGCGCGACCCGCAACGTCAGACGCTCTGGGGGGCCCCGGCGCCGAGAAGTTGGTTCGAGGAAGGCACGCCCTTCGAGAACACGCCCGCGCGCGAGCCCTCCTATGCAGCCTCGCCGATCATCGCGGCGTGACGATCGCCATGCATCAAGACGACATCACGGCCGTCGCCGAACGCCTCGACGAGGCGGAGCGGACCCGCAACCAGACCCGCGCCCTCTCGATTACCCATCCGGAGGCGACGATCGACGACGCTTACCGGATCCAGGATGCCTGGGTCTCCCGCAAGGTCACGGCTGGTCGGCGCGTGATGGGGCATAAGATCGGGCTCACCTCCAAGGCCATGCAGCAGGCGGTTGGGATCGGCGAGCCCGATTCCGGCTATCTCCTCGACGACATGTTCTTCGCCGATGGCGGTGTCGTTCCCGGCGATCGCTTTATCGGGTTGCGGGTCGAAGCCGAGCTTGCGTTCGTGCTGAAGAGCGGTCTTTCCGGCCCGGACTGCACGCTGTTCGACGTCCTCGAAGCCACTGGCTATGTCACGCCGGCTCTCGAGATCCTCGACACTCGCTTCTTCCGGGTCGATCCCGAGACGAAGGGGACCCGCAAGGTCGTCGACACGATCGCCGACAACGCCGCCAATGCCGGGATCGTGGTCGGCGGGCGACCGTTCCGGCCGGGCGAGCACGACATGCGCTGGATCGGGGCCATCTGCTCCAAGAACGGCGCTGTGGAAGAGACCGGGCTCGCGGGGGGCGTCCTCAACAACCCGGCGAACGGCATCGCGTGGCTGGCGCGCCGGCTCGCGGGGCAGGGCAGGGGTCTCAAAGCCGGCGAGATCGTGCTCGCGGGTTCGTTCATCCGACCCATCGAGGTCGGGTCGGGGGACACCATCGTCGCCGATTACGGACCGTTCGGCACCGTCTCCTGCTACTTCGCCTAAAGGTCGCCGCCCATGAAGCTCGTATCCTTCACGGCCGCCGGCCGCCCCTCCTTCGGCATCTGGACCGGGGCCGGCGTGGTCGATCTCGGCCGGCGCCTCACGGGTCGATACGCCGCCTTGCACGAGCTCGTGGCAGCGGCTGACCTCGAAGCCGCCCGACCCTATGCGGCCGACCCGCCGGACCTCCTCCATGTAGACGTCGCTCTCGACAGGCCGCTGCTCGACTGGGGCAAGTGCTTCTGCGTCGGGGTGAACTACCCGGACCGCAACGCCGAGTACAAGGACAGCTCGGATCTGCCGCGGTATCCGAGCCTGTTCATCCGCTTTCCGGAGAGCTTCACCGGGCCGGACATGCCGCTGATCCGCCCACCAGAGAGCACGCAGCTCGACTACGAGGGTGAAATTGTCCTCGTCATCGGCAAATCGGGACGGCGGATTCGGCCCGAGAGCTGGGCCGAGCACGTCTTCGGCTACACCATCGGCAACGAGGGCACGATCCGCGACTGGGTGCGGCACGGCAAGTTCAATGTGACACCGGGGAAGAACTGGGATGCGACCGGCTCGATGGGACCGTGGCTCGTCACGGCCGACGAGGCGCCTGAAGGTGCGATGCGGGTTGTCACGCGCGTGAACGGCGAGGAGCGCCAGAACGACACGACCGACCGGCTGATCTTCCCGTTCGGCCGTATCCTCGAATACATCTCCACGTTCTGCACGCTGAAGCCCGGCGACATCATCTTCACCGGCACCCCGACCGGCGCCGGAGCGCGCTTCGACCCGCCCCGCTTCCTCGCTCCCGGAGACCTCGTCGAAGTGGAGGTGCCGGGCATCGGTCTGCTCCGGAACTGGGTCGCAGACGAAAGCTGAGCCGCTCTCAGGACCACGGCCTCGGAGAG
>CAXUKK010000281.1:0-4555 GCA_964251455.1 uncultured Enterovirga sp. | reverse complement strand
CTGCAGAGGAGATCGACCATGGCACACGGTATTCGACGTCGCTCGCTCCTGGCCGGAACAGGAGCTGCGGTCGCTGTCTCGGCACTGTCCGGCGGCGCAGCGCGAGCGGCAGACGAGAAGGTCCTCCGGATCGCCATGACGTCGACCGACATCCCGCTCACGGCGGGCGGGCCGGATAACGGCTTCGAAGGCTTCCGTTTCACCGGATATACGATCTACGATGCCCTCATCAATTGGGACCTGCGCCCCTCCGAGAAGCCGGCCGGCCTGACGCCTGGCCTCGCCACGTCCTGGGCGGTGGATCCTGCGGACCGCACGCTTTGGATCCTGAAGCTGCGGACAGGGGTCAAGTTCCACGACGGCTCGCCCTTCGATGCCGACGCGGTCATCTGGAACATCATCAAGCTCTTCGACACGACGGCACCCCATTACGATGCCCGAGCATCGGCGCAGGTGCGGAGCCGGATCGGCTCGCTCGCGAGCTGGCGCAAGATCGACGACGCGACCGTCGAGTTGAAGACCAGGACGGAAGACGCCTTCTTCCCCTACCAGCTCACCTTCCTGCTGATCTCGAGCCCTGCCCAATTCGAGAAGGTCGGGCGCAACTGGCAAGCATTCGCCGAGAAGCCGGCCGGGACGGGGCCGTTCAAGCTGGACCAACTCGTCAGCCGCCAGCGCGCGGAGCTCATCGCGAATGCCGAGTACTGGGACGCCGCGCGCCGACCGAAGGTGGACCGCATCGTCCTGCGCCCCATCCCAGAGGCAAACGCGCGCACCTCGGCGTTGCTTAGCGGACAAGTCGACTGGATCGAGGCCGTTGCGCCGGATCAGGCCGCCCAGATCACGGGATCGGGCGCACGCGTCACGACCAACGATTATCCGCATGGCTGGAATTACCTCCTCAGCTTCCAGCCGGACTCGCCCTTCCGCGACGTGCGGCTGCGCAGGGCGCTCAACCTTGCCATCGACCGTGAGGGTCTCAAGCAGGTCCTCAACGGCTACATGAAGCCGGCCGTCGGCATGGTGCAGCCGAGCAGCCCCTGGTTCGGCAAGCCGTCGTTCCCCATCCGCCACGACCCCGTCGAGGCGAAGCGGCTGCTGGCCGAGGCCGGCTTCGGACCCGGCAACCCGCTCACCTTCAAGACGATCGTGTCGACCAGCGGCTCGGGCCAGATGCAGCCCCTGCCGATGAACGAGTTCATCCAGCAGAACCTTGCGGATGTCGGCGTGAAGGTCGAGTTCGACGTCATGGAATGGGGCGCGCTCCTGGCGCGCTGGCGGGCCGGAGCGTTGTCCCCGCAGAACAAGGGCGACACGGCGCTGAATGTCAGCGCTGGCCTGTTCGACCCCTTCAGTGCGCTCGTGCGCTATTTCGATAGCGCCTACGCGGCGCCGGCCGGGTTCAACTGGGGCGGCTGGTCGAACCCAGAATACGACGCCATGATCCGGACGGCGCAGACGACGTTCGATCCCGTTGAGCAGGACAGGCGCCTTGGCGAACTGCACGCCCGGGCAGTGGACGACGCGCTGTTCATCTGGATCTGCCACGACGTCAACCCGCGCGGGCTGGCAGCACGGGTTAAGCCGTTCGGCGTCGCGAACAGCTGGTATGTCGACCTGACCGCCGTCGAGGTCGCCTGATACCATCGCGAGGCTGGGCAGCCGATATCCAGCTTCGTCCGTAGCGGTCCTACGCCGGTATGATCGACGCGTGCGTCAGATCGAGCTGGAGCTGGACCTCGCTGCCGACTGGGTGGCGCGCAACGATCGCGCCCCCAGCGACGAGAACCGTCACCGGTCCGAGGCCTTCGACATGCGCGATCACCTGCGTGTGGCTGCCCTGGTAGCTGAGAGCGATCACATTGGCGCTCAGCGCGTTCCTCCGTCCCGCGACGAACTCGACGATCGTGATATCCTCGGGCCGCACGAAGATGTCGACGCGCCCGCCTTCGTGAGCGGTAGGCGCGCTGGATGTCGGCGCCAGCAGCCGCACGCCCCCGACCGTATCGCTGGCGACTTCGCCTGCCCCGACCTGAGCGATCGTGCCCGGAATGCGGTTCGTCTCGCCGATGAAAGCTGCGACGAACCCGGATCGGGGTGCGCCGTAGATTTCCTGAGGTGTCCCGATCTGCTCGACACGACCGGCGCTCATGACGGCGATGCGATCCGAGAGGCTGAGCGCTTCGGATTGATCATGCGTCACGAAGATTGCCGCGACGCCTGCCTGACGCTGGATCTGCTTGATCTCGATCTGCATCTGCGCACGCAGGTTCTTGTCCAGGGCGGATAGGGGCTCGTCGAGAAGCAGGACCTTCGGGCGGATGACGAGCGCGCGGGCCAGGGCCACGCGCTGCTGCTGGCCGCCGGACATCTGGGACGGGCGGCGATCGCCGAAGTTGTCCAGTCGCACCATCCGCAGCGCGTCGCCAACGCGGCTGTGGATCTCGGCGCGCGGGAGACGCCGTTCCTCGAGGCCGAAGGCGATGTTCTGCGCCACGCTCATGTGCGGGAACAAGGCATAGCTCTGGAACACCATGCCGATCTCCCGTCGATACGGCGGCAGCGTCACGACGCTCTCGCCGTCGATCAGGATGTCGCCTCTCGTAGGCGGGAAGAAGCCCGCGACCATGTTCATCAGGGTCGTTTTTCCGCAGCCGGACGGACCGAGGAGAGTCAGAAACTCGCGCGGCGCGAGCCGCAGCGAGATGCCATCGACCGCCGTCGCGGACCCGTAGGTTTTCGCGACATCGCGCAACTCGACCGCGGCATGAGCGGCGCAGGCGTCGATGCTGTTCAAGGCGTCCTGTGTCATCCCGACAGACTTCCCATCCTGCGCACGTAGAGCTCACGTCGAGGGTCGCGGATCGACCGATCCTGTATCCAGACTTGTAGAACGCGGCTTCAAGTCCCTTCAACGCTGCAGACGCGCAAACTGCCTCGTTAGAGCATACGAAATGCCCAAAATTTCCAATGGCGGCGATCTATCCCACAGGATACAAAAGACAGCCGGCAGCCAGCTCGCGAGGTCAGTTCCATGAGATTTCCTCAAGCCCTGGGCGTTGCGACCGCCCTCGCCATTCTCGCTGCAGCCGGGAGTGCCTCGGCGCGCGATCTCACGGTCGTGTCGTTCGGCGGATCACTGCAGGACGCGGTGCGCAAAGCGTTCATCACGCCCTTCGCTGCCGAGACGAAGACTCCCGTGAAAGAGGACACGTACGACGGCTCGCTGGCGAAGATCAGCTCCCAGGTGCAGGCCAAATCCGTGCTGTGGGACGTCGTCGACGTCGAGTCCGACGTGCTTGCCCAGGGCTGCCAGGAAGGCTTCTTCGAGAAGCTCGACGTCTCCAAGATCGGCGACAGCAAGGACTACATGAAGGCAGCCGTGCAGGAGCCGTCCTGCGGCATCGGCTATCTCGCCGGCGCCATGACACTGGCCTACGACAGTGCCAAGCTCGCGACCGGTCCGGTGACTTGGGCCGATTTCTGGGACGTCAAGAAGTTTCCGGGAAAGCGGGCCATGAGGTTCGACCCAAAATGGACGATCGAGTTGGCGCTTCTCGCCGACGGTGTCGCGACCGGCGATGTGTACAAGACTCTCGAAGCTCCTGGCGGGGTCGACCGCGCCTTCAAGAAACTCGACGAACTGAAGCCGAACATCGCCTGGTGGAAGCTCGGTGCGGAAAGCATCCAGCTTCTCGCCTCCGGCGAGGTGAGCATGGTGGCAGCCTATAACGGTCGCGTGGTGGCCGCGAACCGCGGAGAGGGCCGCAAGTTCAAGATGGCCTGGGGCGCAGGCGCGATCTACTTCCTGGACTACTTTGCCATCGTGAAAGATTCGCCGAACAAGACCGAGGCGATGAGCTTCATCAAATACGCGATGTCACCTGGCCCGCAGGCCGCCTTCCCGACCTTCATCGGTTATGCCCCGACGAGCCTCAAGGCGTTCGAGACCATCGGCGCGGATGTGAAGGCGGAGTTGCCGACCGAGCAGAACCTGAAGGATGCCGTCGTCAGCAACGACCAGTTCTGGCTGGATCATGGGGACGAGATCAAGCAGCGCTTCAACGTCTGGGCAGCTCGCTGAAACGAGGCCGTGCTCGCTTTGTCACGGCCCATGCTCGGTCAGGCGCTCGCGCCCCGTTCGGGGTTGGGCGCCTGGCTGAGCCGGCCGGGTATCGCAGGGGTCGGGCTCGTCGCTCCTGCGATCCTGCTTCTCGTCATCGTTCTCCTCATCCCGATAGGCCGCTTCCTCTTTCTCAGCGTCTCGAACCCCGAGGTGCCTGAGCTTCTTCCCGGGACGGTTGCGGAACTGTCGAGTTGGGATGGTCGCGATCTTCCGGCCAATTCGGCTTTCGGGGCGTTGCGTCAAGACCTCGTGCGCTTGGCCGGCACCTCCGAGGCCGGGAGGCTCGCACGCCGTCTGAACTACGAGATGTCCGGGGCCCGCACGCTGATCCTGCGCACCGCGACCCGCCTCCGGGCGGAGACGACGGACCCGCGCAGCGAACTCGTCGCGCTCGATGCCCGCTGGGGCGTTCCGCAGATCTGGTCGCTC
>CAXUKK010000280.1:1383-4576 GCA_964251455.1 uncultured Enterovirga sp. | reverse complement strand
GGGCCGGCCGGCCCGGGATCAGCGCCGTCGTGATGACGATGTCCTGCTTGGCGATATGGGCGGCGGTGAGCTCCGCCTGCTTCGCCTGGTATTCGGCGGACATCTGCTTGGCGTAGCCGCCGGCCGTCTCGGCCTGGCGGAATTCGTCGTCCTCGACCGCGATGAACTTCGCACCGAGCGACTCGACCTGCTCCTTCGCAGCCGGCCGCACATCCGTCGCCGTGACGACGGCGCCGAGACGGCGGGCTGTCGCGATCGCCTGGAGGCCGGCGACGCCCGCGCCCATGACGAACACGCGCGCTGCCGGCACGGTGCCGGCCGCCGTCATCATCATCGGGAAGGCGCGGCCATATTCCGCCGAGGCGTCGATGACGGAGCGGTAGCCGGCGAGGTTCGCCTGGCTGGACAGCACGTCCATGACCTGGGCGCGGGTGATGCGCGGCATCAGCTCCATGGAGAAGGCGGAAACCTTGCTGTCCGCGGCGGCACGGAGCGCGGCCTCGTTGCCGTGCGGGTCCATGATGGCGATCACGAGCGCGCCCGGCTTGGCGGCGCGGAACTCGGCCTCGGTCGGTCGCCGGACCTTCAGGACGATGTCCGCATCGCGAGCGGTCGTGGCTGCATCGGGCGCGATCGTCGCGCCGGCGGCCTCGAAATCGGCATCGGGCACGCCGGCATTCGTCCCGGCTCCGGCCTGGACGACGACGCTCGCGCCGAGCGCCAGGTACTTCTTCACCGTATCCGGCACCGCCGCGACACGTGTCTCGGCCGGCGCGTCGGACAGGACAGCGATCCGCATGGAGGTGCCTCTTGGTTCCGGCTGGCGGTCAGATTGCGGCGATCGGCCGGATGGTCAGTAGAGCAGCAGCATGAGGAGCAGGATCCCGAGGACCACTGCGCCCGGACGCCAGGACAGCGAGGCCGAGAACAATCCGACGCCGGTCGCGATGTGGGCCAGCACGATCATCGCGATCGCCGACATCCATCCGCCCTTGGTACCGCCGACCGCGAGCGCGACCACGATCGAAATGACGAACACGGCGCCAACCGCCGTGAAATGCGTGAATGCGTTGTAGGTGGATTCGTGCGCAGGGCCGTCCATCTCCGGACGGTACGTCTCCGTTCCCGCGCTGCTCGTCTCCGCCATCGGTGCCCTCGTGTGCGACGTTGCCTGTCTCGTAGCCGAAGCTCCGGGACGCTGCAATCGGGCGCGCGTGCGGCGGATGTCAGGCAGAACTGGATAATCCCGCCCGGCCGAGGGCCTCGCTCTGCCGCGTCGCCAGTGCCTCGACGGAGAACCCGTCGATCTCCGACCGGAACAGGTCGTGGAAGTTCAGCTCGGCGTTAAGGTGCAGGAACACGCCGCCGAGCCCGACCGCGGCGCGGTCCATGAAGACGAACTCGCGCGGCACGGTGACGGGGCCTTTCTCGCGCAGGGCCATGTGGACCCGGTACGCTTCCCGGCGTCCATATTCGGACGGCTTCACGCCATCCGCGATCGTCCGGACGCGATCCTCGAGCAGCGGCCCGTATATGAACCGCGCCCAGATGTTCAGCGTGTCGATGAGGTCCGGCGTCAGGCGGCGGAAGCCCCAGGTCTCGTAGGCGTGCACCATCCGTGCTCGGTCGTCGTGCAGCAGCCCGAGATAGAGATCGACGACGCCTGCCAGGAAGCTCGGCGGGAAGATGCGAATGCAGCCGTAATCCAGGAGGTTGATGCCCTGCGGCTCGCCGCCTTCGGAGAACACCGTGTAGTTCCCGAGATGCGGGTCGCCGTGGATGATCCCGAGATCGGCGACGGGGTGCCACCAGGCCTTGAACATCGCCATCGCGAGGCGATTGCGGATCTCGAGCGGGGCGTCCTTGAAGGTCAGGATCTTCTCGCCCTCGAGCCAGCCCATGGTCAGCAGCCGGCGGGTCGAGAGTTCAGGGAACACCTCCGGGACGCGAACCTCGTCGACGCCGTCGAGCGCCTCGCGGTAGAGCGCGGCGTTCCGGGCCTCGTGCATGTAATCGAGCTCTTCGCGCATCCGGGCGCCGATCTCCTTCGCGATCTCACGCGTGTCGATGGCCGAATCCATGCGCCTGTGCAGCGCGAAGGCGAGGTCCAGCTGCCCGAGATCCGCCTCGACGGCGGATTGCATGTCGGGATATTGCAGCTTGCAGGCGAGCGCCCGGCCTTCGAGTGTCGTGCCGCGATGCACCTGCCCGAGCGACGCCGCGGCTGCGGGCTTGAGGTCGAACGACCCGAATCGGCTGCGCCAATCCGGCCCGAGCTCGCTCATCATGCGACGGTTCACGAAGGCCGCACCCATCGGCGGCGCTTCGCTCTGCAGCTTGGACAGCTCCGCCGCATATTCCGGCGGCACGAGGTCCGGGATCGTGGCGAGGAGCTGCGCCACCTTCATGATCGGCCCCTTGAGGCCGCCGAGCGCTGCTGTCAGCGCCGCCGCATTGTTCGCGTGGCTGTCGCGCCCGAGCAGGCGCTGCCCGGCGATCTTCGCCGCCACCCCGCCGACATTCGCGCCCACCCGCGCGTAGCGTGCGGCACGCGCAGTGAATCGATTGGCTTCGCGATCGGACATGCGGGGATGAGGCTCCGGGGATCGAGCTGATATGGGGAGGGATGCGGCGACTTGGCAGGTCGGCCCGACCCGCGCTCAGCTCGAGAGGGCTTCCATGGTGTCGCGGATCCAGCGAGCGAGTTGATCCTCATCGATCTCCCCGGCCGCGAGCGCCAGGATGGCAGCGGTCGCATCCACGGGAGCGGGCTTGAACCGGAACTCGTTCAGGCCGAGGAACATGAAAATTGCCGTGAAGGCCGCGCGCTTGTTGCCGTCCACGAATGGATGGTTGCGAGCAATTCCGAACGCATAGGCGGCGGCCAAGGCGGCAAAGTCCCGCTCGCCATAGGTCCATTTGTTCGGCGCGCGCGAGACGGCCGATTCCAGGAGCCCTTGATCACGTATGCCCTCAGGTCCTCCGAAGATCGCCAGTTGCTCGGAATGAGCATCGGCGGCCATCGCGACCGTGAGCCATTCCGGCTCGGTCTCGTCGGTCACTTGGCCAGTTCGCGGAACGTGTCGCCGTAATCCTGGAAGGCCTTCCGCGCCAAGGCGAGCGCCTGGGCGTGCTTCGGATCATAGGGCGTGAGCTTCAGGTTGCGCTCAGGCTGTTCGATCACGTGGAGACT
>CAXUKK010000280.1:0-1373 GCA_964251455.1 uncultured Enterovirga sp. | reverse complement strand
AGACTGTCTCCCTCCTTCAGTCGGAGGCGGTGGAGAAGCTCCTTTGGGAAGATAACCCCTACGGAATTTCCGATCTTTCGAACCTGAAGGACGAGCGCCCCGCCTTCGAGCTCCTTTGGCATCTCGCCCATGTGTCACCCCGTTGTACAGAACGTACAACGTAAGACCAGGATGCTTAAGGTTCAAGATGTAGGTGGCCGATCACACCCCGCGCCGCCGCGACACCGGTGGCGAAACAGGCTTGCAGGAGGTAGCCGCCGGTCGGCGCTTCCCAATCGAGCATCTCGCCCGCGACGAAGATTCCCGGACGCCGTGTCAGCATGAGCGCCCGGTCGACTTCGCCGAACGGGATGCCGCCCGCGGACGAGATGGCCCGGTCGAGGCTGTCGGTCCCGATCACCCGGAGCGGTACGGCCTTGATGGCGGCAGCGAGCTCTCCTGCCCCGTCCGGCAGCGCAGGCCCAAATCCCTCCCGCACCAGCCCGATGGCAACGGGCGAAAGCCCTGCCGCCTTGCGCAGGAAGGTCGAGAGCGACTGTTTTCCGCGTTCGCGCGACAGGCCGCGTGCAAGATCCTCACGAGACAGGTCGGGTCGAAGGTCCACCTGCAGCGTGCCGTCGCCGCCGCCGGCCAGAGCGTCCCGGACGGAACCCGCGATCGCGTAGATCGCGCCGCCCTCCAGGCCCCGGCGCGTCACATTCGCCTCGCCCCGAATGGTGCGGCTGCCATGTGAGACGGCGATGCGCTTGAGCGGCTCGCCGTCGAAGCGGGCGAGAAACGTCTCCGACCAGGCGACAAGAAGGCCCGTATTGGCGGGCACGAGGTCGCGGACGGGCACGCCCGCCTCGCGCAGCGTCGCGACCCAGCCTCCGTCCGAGCCGAGCCTGGCCCAGCTTCCGCCGCCGAGTGCGAGCAGCGTCGCTTCCGGCCGAACGGACATCTCTCCCTCCGGGCTGTCGAAGCGCAGCGCGCCGTCCGGACCGAAGCCGATCCAGCGGTGGCGCAATCGGAAGACGACCCCGAGTTCGTCGAGCCGCTTCAGCCAGGCGCGGAGAAGCGGCGACGCCTTCCAGGCCTGCGGAAAGACGCGGCCGCTCGAGCCGACGACTGTCGCCTGGCCGAGTTCCTCTGCCCAGGCGCGGAGCCTCTCGGGCGAAAAGGCTTCCAGGATCGGCCGAAGCGCCTCCGCCGCGGTGCCGTAGCGCGTGCTGAAACGCTCGAACGGTTCGCTGTGCGTCAGGTTCAGGCCGCCGCGGCCCGCGAGGAGGAACTTGCGCCCGACCGAGGGCATCCGGTCGAACACCGTGACGCCGACGCCCGCCCGGGCGAGGGTCTCGGCGGCCATCAGGCCGGCAGGGCCGGCCCCGATGACG
>CAXUKK010000279.1:0-4586 GCA_964251455.1 uncultured Enterovirga sp. | reverse complement strand
GCCTTGTTCTGGTGGTCGGCCGAGACGATCTCAACCTTGATGTCCGGGCGTTCCTTGCGGAAGTCCTCGATGGCCAGCCGCGCGGCCACGATCGATCCTGGGCCCGAATTGTCTGCGAGGGGTCCGGACTGGTCGTTTATGAGCCCGAGCCTCACCACGCCTCCCGAGAGATCCGCCGCACTGCTCTGAAATGCGAGTGACATCGAAAAGAGGGCCGTCCCAACGCCGACAGCCAGCCTTATTCCCCGACGTTTCACCGATGCACCTGATCGTGTCCGCAGCATGGATCGCCTCGTTGTTGATGGAAAAAAATCGGTCGGGTGAGCGTCCTCCGGAGATTGTTTTTTTACCGCGCAAGGGCCTTCTTGACGGCCTCGAGACGGCGGGCCTGCCCGGGCGCCATCTTGTCCAGCATGGAGGCGAGCACCTCCGGGGGCGCCGTTTCGGGCGAGCCCGAGTCGAAGGGCGGGGCCGGGTTGTATTCGAGGCGGAGCTGGATGCGTTCGGCGGTCGGGCGGTCGATGAGCAAGGAGACGAGCGTCAGCGCGAAATCGATGCCGGCCGTGATGCCTCCTCCGGTGACGCGATTGCGATCGATGCAGACGCGCTCCTTCGACAGGATTGCCCCGAAATAGGGGAGCGCTTCGCGCGCGCTCCAATGCGTGGCGGCCCGATAGCCCTCAAGAAGTCCGGCCGCGCCGAGGACGAGCGATCCGGTGCAGACGGACGTGACGTAGGCGGCGTCCCGCGCCTGCCGCCGCAGAAAGTCCAGCACCTCGTCGTCCGACATGAGCGCGTCCGTGCCGTAGCCGCCCGGGACGCAGATCACGTCCAACTGCGGGCAGTCGGCGAACGTCGTCGTTGGCGTGAGCACGACCGGACCGTCGCTCCGCACCGGCTCGATACGCTTCCACAGGAGGTGCACCGTCACGCCCGGCGCGCTGGAGAACACCTGGACCGGGCCGGTCAGGTCGAGCTGCGTCAAATCGGGGAACAGGAGAAGGCCGATCTCCAACTTGCGTTCCACAGGGTGCCTCCGGGCAGGTCTGCTTGACGGACCCAAGCTGGCATGGTGGCGTCTCGGCCGGAATGGCGTAGTTCCCTCGTTTTCGGACAAGGCTGGTGATCGCGGTCCTGATCTTTCCCGAGTTCCAGCTCATGGATGCGGCCGGCCCGATCTCCGTCTACGAGCTGAGCAGGCGGCGCGAGCCGGGCGTTGCCAAGGTGCGGGCGGTCGCCCTGGAACCCGGCCCGGTCCGCTCCTCGGCCGGCGTGGAAATGCTGGCCGGCGAATTACCACGGCCAGACGCGCTCTCGACCCTGATCGTGGTCGGCGGGCCCGGAATCGCGGATGCCGCCAGCTGTCCCGCGACTCTGGCCTATGTCCAGGCCGTCGCAGCGCGCGGGACGCGGGTCGCGAGCGTCTGCAACGGCGCGTATATCCTGGCGGAGGCAGGCCTGCTGGAGGGCCGCCGCGCAACCACCCATTGGTCGCTCACGCGGGACTTCAGCGCCCGGTTTCCGGGCATCAGGACGATGCCGGACCAGATCTTCACGCAGGACGAAGGCGTCTGGACGTCCGGGGGCGTGTCCGCCGGGATCGACCTCGCGCTCGCGATCGTGGCGGCGGATCACGGCGACGACGTCGCGCACCATGCGGCCCGGCATCTCGTGCTGTATCACCGGCGCGGCGGCGGCCAGTCGCAGTTCTCGTCCCTGCTCGAGCTGAAGTCGCCGGCCGGCCGCTTCGGCTCGCTCCTGTCATGGGTGCGCGAGCACCTGCATCTCCGCCTCACGGTCGACGATCTCTCCGCGCGGGCCGGCATGAGCTCGCGCCATTTCGCACGGGCGTTCACGGCCGAGACGGGCACGACGCCGTCAAAGGCCGTCGAGAAGATCCGCGCCGAGGTCGCGCGCCAGCGCATCGCTTCGTCCAGCGAACCGATCGAGCGGATCGCGCAGGCGGTCGGCTTCGGCGATCCCGAACGGATGCGGCGCGCCTTCATCCGCGTCTTCGGCCAGCCGCCGCAAGCGGTGCGCCGCACCGCGCGCGCCGGTTGAGGGGGGCTCGACGACTGCCGCGGTCGGGCTGGCCCCGTTCTCATGCCCCGCAGGGCGTCGTTCCCGTGCTTCGAAACTTGCGGCGAGGGAAACGGCCTTTCTCTAACCGAAAAGGCGATTATCTGCGTTCAAACCGGCATGCTGCTCAGCGCTCGTTGGAGCGGGCCGGCCGATATCTCAGGGCCGCGAGCACGAAGTCGATGATCGCTCGAGTGTCGGCCGGGGCATGTCGGCGTGCTGCACGATCAGGGCCGGCTGCGAGAGGCGGATCATCGCGGCCGGGGTATGGTCCTGCCAAATCGCGTCGGCGTCGAACTCTCCACTCGGACGGTGTCCCCGACAACGAGGGGAGGCTCGAGACGTCCTCTTTCCGGTGGGCTCGGCATGTCGACGAGTGTCCGAAGTGGGCGGCGCGAAGCAGTCGCGACCGAAGCGGCCGGCCTTCGAAAGGGCCGCTTGTCACCTCGACGACCTTGACCGGCTTCTGGTCCGGTCGAGCGCGCAACCGGGATAGCTCCAGCGTCAATTCGGCTTCGTGAGCACGCGCCCGTACCGAGGTCGGTCGGCTGCCGATCCCTACAGGCGAACGCGCGGTGTCGTCATCGATCATGGTCGACGCAAGCGGGATCCGACGGCCGCGGTCGAAGTGCGACCCCCAGGCTGACGGGGCCGGACTCCAGCCGCTCAGCCCAGAGCCCGGATCACTTCGTCCACATCCGTCACCACAGCTACGTGCTGCAGCGCATAATTCACTGACGCTATGTGCCAATCGGCGTTCATGGTCGAGCAGGCGTCCTCCGGGACCACCATGAAGCAGCCCTTGTCGGCGCCGGTCCGGGCGGTGTGCTCGATCGACATGTTGGTCCAGGCGCCCGTGACGACTACGACGTCGCGGCCGAGCGCCTTCAGCACCGTCTCGAGCCGCGTGCCCTCCCAGGCGCTCATCCGGCATTTCTCGACGACGTGGTCGCCGGGCTGCGCCTCGAGGCCGGGCACGGGCGCGACGCCCCAGCCGCCCCTTACGAGAGCTTTCGCGTCCGCGAGGCCCTCGAAAAGCGGCGCGTTCATCGTGACTCCGGGAGCGCCGGCCTCCACGACGAACCAGACATGGATCACGGGAACGCCGCGCCGGCGCGCCGCATCGGCCAGACGTGCCGCGTTGGCGATGGCGTTCTGCTCGCGGCAATGCGCGGGCGATCCGGAGGACGCGAAGGCGCCGCCCTCCATCACGACGTCGTTCTGCATGTCCTGGACGATGACGGCGCAGCGGCCAGGGTCGAGCCGGTAGCCCGGCGCCGCCTTCTTCACGCCTGCCGGAGAGACGGTGCCTGCCGTAGAGGTCTGCGTCACGGGCCGTGCCGGGGCGGAGCTTGCCGAACTGGTCCGTCCCGGGCCGCCGGCCCGCATGTAGGGCTCGATGCGGGGGCCGATCTTGGTGTCCACCGCGTAGACGGAATGGGTCGCGGTGAGGAAGAGCGTGCGCCAGTCCGGCCCGCCCCAGGCGAGGTTGCCGACGAGTTCAGGCACCCGCAGCTTGCCGATCAGCTCGCCCCTGATCGTGTAGACCCACACGCCGCCCGGGCCGCAGACCCAGACATTGCCCTGTGCGTCGCTTTTCATGCCGTCCGGCACGCCGGGCTCGCTCGGCGACACGATGCCGGATGCGAAGACTCGGCCCGGGCCGAGCCGCCCGTCCGGCAGCAGGTCGAAGACGCGGATGAGGTGCTGCACCGTGTCGTTGACGAAGAGCCGGTCCTCCGTCGGGCAGAAGCAGAGGCCGTTCGGCTGCTCGAACAGGTAGCGGTCGACCAGAAGCTCCGGCGCCCCGCCGCCTGGCGCGATCCGGTAGACGCCCTGGAATCCGAGCTGCCGCGGCCGCTCGACGCCGAAGACCGGCATGCGGCCGTACCAGGGGTCGGTGAAGTAGATCGCGCCGTCCGACTTCACGCAGACGTCGTTCGGGCTGTTGAGCTCCATGCCCTCGAAGTGGGTGGCAAGCGTCTCCCGCTGCCGGTCCGGCCGCTCGCGGACGAGGCTAGAAGTCGCGTGCTCGCAGACGATGAGATTCAGCTCGGCATCGTAGGTCATGCCGTTGCACTTGTTCGCCGGCCGCATGACCTCGCGAACTCCCGAGCGATCCCAGCGCCGGCGCACGTCGCCCGGCATGTCGGAGAACAGGAGATGGTGCTCTCGCGGATGCCAGACGGGTCCTTCCGTGAACTGGAACCCGGTGCCGAGCTGGCGCACCGGCGCCCAGAGGTCGACGAGCTCCGCGAAGCTCGGCCGGATGGCGACGTGCGTGGTCATGGCCGGCACGCCGTCACGCCGGAAACCAGTTTCGGGTCGGCACGGACTGCACCATCGGGCCCGGCACGGACATGTCGAGGCGGCCGACGACCTGGCCGTGCGCGATCTTGGCGGGCTTGTCGTGGACCGGCAGCAGGAATTTCGAGGAGGAGAGCAGCTTCTTGATCGCCGCCTTCTCCTCCCGCTTCGAGACGCCGTGGTTCCCGGTCGTGCGTGGT
>CAXUKK010000278.1:0-4608 GCA_964251455.1 uncultured Enterovirga sp. | reverse complement strand
GTTCCCGAATGGTCGAGAGCGCGTCCGGGATGCCCCCGACGGACAGCGTGCGGGCGTACAGCTGCCAGACGAGAAGCAGGCCGACGCAGGCGAGGAGGGGCGGCAGTCCCGGCTTGAGGGTCGCCCGGGTCCGCGCGAGCGCCGCACTCAAGCGCGCATCTCTTCGGGCGGATCCTCGATCATGCGCTCGAGGTCGATGACGAGGCGCTGGTAGCGCGGGTTCAGGAGCAGTTCGTCCCGATGACGCGGCCGCGGCAGGTCGATGTCGACGATTGCCTTGATGCGCCCGGGCTGCCGGGTCATCACGACCACGCGGTCGGACAGGAAGACGGCCTCGTCGACCGCGTGCGTGACGAACAGCACGGTCTTCCGGTCGCGTTCCCACAGCGCGAGAAGCTCGTTTTGCAGCCGGACACGCGTATGCGCGTCGAGCGCTCCGAACGGCTCGTCCATGAGCAGGATGGACGGATTATAGGCGAGCGTCCGGGCGATGGCGACGCGCTGCTTCATGCCGCCGGACAGCTCCTTCGGATAGAAGCCCTCGTAGCCCTTCAGCCCGACGCGCGCGATGAGCGCCTCGGCCTGGGTCTCGGCCTCGCGCTTTCGCATACCGGCCTCGCGCAGCCCGTAGGCGACGTTGCCGAGCACGGTCTTCCAGGGAAACAGTGCGAATTCTTGGAACACGGGCCCGCGATCCGGGCCGGGCCCGGTGACCGGCCGGCCGGAGACGGTGATGGCGCCGCGCGAAGGCGGCACGAAGCCGCCGACGATGTAGAGCAGCGTCGACTTTCCGCACCCTGACGGGCCGAGGATGGAGACGAACTCGCCTTCGGCGACCTCCAGGTCGATCGTGTCGATGGCGAGGTGGGTCCCGCCGCCGCGGCGCTGAAACGTCTTGGTGACGCCCGAGATGGCGATCATGCCCGACCCTAACACGCCCGTGTGATGGCTAATGAAGGTAGTTTAGGCTTCAAACAACGCGATCTGCCGTGCGCTCACGCAGAGCGGCCGGGAGATGCCGAATTGCCGGGCACGACGGCCGTCGCCTCGATCTCGAGCTTCGCGCTCGGCTCGACGAGGCGCACGACCTGCACCACGGCCATCGCGGGGTAGTGGTCGCCGAAGCTCTCGCGATAGGCGCGGCCGAGATCCTTGCCGGCTGCGAGGTATTCGGCGACGTCTGTCACGTACCAGGTGAGGCGCACGATGTGGTGCGGGTGCGCTCCGCCCTCCGCCAGGACGGCACGGATGTTCGAGAAGGTCAGGCGCGCCTGCTCGGCGAAGCTGTCCGGGAAGCGGCCCTCCGTGTCCCAGCCGACGACGCCGCCCGTGACGACCACGCGACCCTCGGCCATCATGCCGTTCGAATAGCCGCGCGGCTTCGGCCAGCCCGGCGGCTGGAGGATCGTCGGCCGGTCGTCGTCCGGCTCGCTGGTGGCGCGCTGCGGCGCAGCCGTCATCGGGTCTCTCCCTGGTATCGCTCGAGGGCCGCGCGCAGATCCCCGGGGATCGGGATGGCGCGGTGCTCGACGAGCGATGTCGTCACGATGGTCATGCGGGCGGAGAGGATCGGATCCGGGCCGCGATACGCATTCACGCGCAGCGTCAGCGACGCGCCGCCGATCCGCTCGACGAGGATGGTGAACGCGATACGATCGCCCATGAAACCCGGCGCCGCGAAATCGGCCTCGCAGGACGCGTAGCCCAGACCGATGCGCCGCGGCCCGATGAACTCCGCGTAGTCGAGTCCGAGCGCCCCGGAGAACCAGTCCTCCACGACGCCATTCATTAGGTCGAAGTAGCGCGCGAAGTAGACGATGCCGGCCGGGTCGCAATGCGAGAAGCGGATCAGGATCTCGGTCTGCCACACGCCCGCGGGCAGGCTGTCCCGCGCGGGAGGACCGCGCCGCGGTGGCGCCTGCTCGCTCATGCCGCGGCCGTGCTGCGCGGGCCGGACGCCTCCGCCCGCTGGCGAAGGGCAGCACGCTGCAGCTTGCCCGACGCCGTCTTGGGCAGCGCATCCACGAATTCGATCGCACGCGGATACTTGTAGGGCGCGATCTCGGCTTTCACGTGATCCTGCAGCTCTTTCGCCAGCGTCGCGTCCCCGGCACAACCGGGTGCCAGAACGACATAGGCTTTCACGATATGCCCGCGCTCCGCGTCCGGCGCGCCGACAACGCCGCACTCGAGGACGGCCGGGTGGGTGATTAGGGCAGCTTCCACCTCAGGTCCGGCGATGTTGTAGCCGGACGAGATGATCATGTCGTCGGAGCGCGCCTGGTACCAGAAGTAACCGTCCTCATCCATGACGAAGCTGTCGCCCGGCAGGTTCCAGCCATGCTGCACGTAGCGGCTCTGACGCGCGTCATCGAGGTAGCGGCAGCCGATCGGACCACGCAGCGCGAGCTTGCCGATCGTGCCGGGCGGGACGTCGCGGCCCTCGTCGTCGACGATCTTGGCCTCGTAGCCCGGGATGACGCGGCCGGTGGAACCCGGCCGGATCTCCTCTTCGGGCGACGAAATGTAGATGTGCAGGACCTCCGTCCCACCGATCCCGTCAATGAGCTTGATGCCGGTCGCATCGAGCCAGGCCTCGAAGGTGCCGCGCGGCAGCGACTCGCCCGCGGAGACGCATTTGCGGAGCGAGGACATGTCGTATTGCGCGAGCTTCGGGATCATCGCCCGGTAGGCGGTCGGCGCCGTGAAGCAGATCGTCGCCCCGAAGCGCTCGATGGCCGGCGGAAGATCGTCCGGCCCGGCTCGTTCCAGCACCACGTAGGACGCGACGATCCGCCTCGGGAACAGCACGATGCCGAGCCCGAACGTGAAGGCGAAGGGTGCCGAGCCGATGAACCGGTCCGAGGGCTCGGGGCGGAGGATCATCTGCGAGAAGCCGTCGCAGATCGCGAGCATGTCCTTGTGGAAATGCATGCAGCCCTTGGGCTCGCCCGTCGTGCCGGACGTGAAGGCGATGAGGCAGACATCGTCCGCCGCCGTGTCGACGGCCGTGAAATCGGGCGATGCCCTCGCGACGAGCGCCTCCATCGAATCCGGCCCGTTGCCGCCCCAGTAGAGGACGTGCTGGAGGCCCGGCGTCATGGGGCGCGCCTTCTCAAGCTCGTCGGCGAGCTTGCCGTCGCAGATCGCGACCGCGATTTTCGCCTTGTTGATCGGGTAGGCGATCTCCTTGGCGCGGAGCAGCGGCATCGTCGCGACGACGACCATTCCGGCCTTCAGCCCGGCGAGATAGGTCGCCACCATCCAGGGATTGTTTGCCGAGCGCAGAAACAGCCGGGCACCCGGGACCATGCCGAGATCGCCGACGAGGACGTTGCAGATGCGGTTCACCCGCGCCTGGAGTTGCGCGTAGGTGAGAGTCTCGTCCGGGCTGAACAGGCAGGGTCGGTCGCCCTGGCCTTCCTCGACCCAGCGATCGAGCAGCGGCACGACGCAGTTCAGCCGCTCCGGGTACCGATAGGCCGGGTGGTCGGAGATTATCTCCGGCCATTGCTCGCGCGGCGGCAGGTTGTCGGCCGCGAAGGTGTCGACATGGGCTGAGTGGGTCATGGCAAGGCTCGACGCAAAATCCTCGCCCCTTCGGGGAGACGTCGACTCGAACGCGAACGCGTTCGGCCGGGCGAGGGGGAGTGCCCCCTCTGGTGAGCGTGCATCCCCCTCACCCTAACCCTCTCCTCGTCGGGGAGAGGGAACGGCTGCGGCTTTCAGAAGGTCGCGCGCGATGACGATCTTCTGCACCTCGGTCGCACCTTCGTAGATCCTGAGCGCGCGGATCTCGCGGTAGAGTTCCTCGACCTTCACGCCCTTGGTGACGCCGAGCCCGCCGAAGATCTGCACGGCGCGGTCGATCACGAGCTGCGCGCTCTCGGTGGCGTGCATCTTGGCCATGGCGGCCTCGCGGGTGACCCGCGCGGCGCCGCCATCCTTTGTCCAGGCGGCCCGGTAGACGAGAAGCGCGGAGGTATCGACCGCCGTCGCCATGTCGGCGAGGCCTGCCTGCGTCAGCTGCAGGTCGCCGAGCGGTGCGCCGAACAGCTTGCGCGTCGAAGCGTGGCGCAGCGCCTCGTCGAGCGCCCGGCGGGCAAGCCCGAGCGCGGCCGCGCCGACCGTGGAGCGGAAGACGTCGAGCGTCGCCATGGCGATCTTGAAACCGTCGCCCGGCCCGCCGATCCGCCGCTCGATCGGGACGCGGCAATTCTCGAAGCGGAGTGTCGCGAGCGGATGCGGCGCGACGACCTCGATGCGCTCCGCGATCGTGAGACCTGGCGTGTCAGCGTCGACCACGAAGGCCGAGAGACCGCGGGCGCCTGGCGCCTCGCCGGTGCGGACGAAGACGACGTAATGGTCGGCGATGCCGCCGTTCGAGATCCAGGTCTTCACGCCGTCGAGCCGGACATGCGTGTTGCCGTCCGGGGTGCCGGTCATCGCGAGTGCGGCCACGTCGGAGCCGGCATCGGGCTCGGACAGCGCGAAGGCCGCGATCCGTGTGCCTTCACCGACGGCCGGCAGGTAGCGCGCCTTCATCTCCGGCGAGCCGGCGAGCACGATCGGGCCGGTTCCGAGCCCCTGCATTGCGAAGGCGAAATC
>CAXUKK010000277.1:0-4646 GCA_964251455.1 uncultured Enterovirga sp. | reverse complement strand
CTTCAAGGGCCTCGGCGAGATGATGCCGGCGCAGCTGAAGGAGACCACGATGGATCCGAAGAAGCGGACGCTTCTCAGGGTGACCGTCGTGGCGGAGGACGAGGAAGGCACTGGGGACGCGATCGAGCGCCTGATGGGCAATAAGCCCGAGGCCCGTTTCGCCTTTATCCAGGACCGCGCCGCGTTCGCGGACGAGGCCGCCCTCGACATCTGAGCCTCAGGCGAGAGGGCGGTCGAGGCGCATCGAGCGGATGCCGTCCTCAGCGGTCTCGCCCGTGATGACAAAGCCCTGCTTGGCGTAGAAGGCGAGCGCTCCCGCGTTGCCGGAGAGGACGAAGAGCCGGACATGCTCAGCAGCAGGATGTCTGGCAACGATTTCGGCCAGGAGCTGTCCGCCGATGCCGCGACCTTGATGCGGCGCCGCAACGTAGAGCCGCAACACCATGAGAGCCGGAGATCTCTGGCCCGAGGCAAATGCGTGGCCGACAATCAGGCCATCGCGCTCCTCGGCGATCAGGAAGCTAGTATCGGGCAATGAGAGCTGAGCGAGCAGCGCGTCGCGGCTGTGCCAGCGCTCATGCAACGCACCGGCTAAGGCCGCCCCGATCAGCGGCACGTAAGTTGTTTCAAACAGGCGGCCGAGCAGTGCCTGGACGGGAACGATATCCCCATCCCTACCTGACCGGATCCGCAGCTCGGAGGTCAAGGCACCGGGCCATCGCCCAAAGAAAAAGGCCCGGCGTTTCCGCCGGGCCTTCTCTCGTCCAAACCCTTGTGAGGTCTAGAAGCCGAACGAGTTGAACTTGTAGTTCAGACCAGCGCGGACGACGACGAACTCGTCATCGCGGGTGCGACGGCCAGTCGCGAAGATCGGCGTGACACCACCGCCGGCGGCAACGAAGTCACCGACGTAACGCGAAGCGTTGTTGTTGCGCTCCAGGTTTACATACAGACCTTCGATCTTGCCGGTCAGGTTCGGGGTGAAGGCGTACTCGAGGCCGCCACCAGCCGTCCAACCCGTGCGCAGATCGTTGTTCCCGCCCGTGCAAGCGCCAGCAGCGAAGCCAGAGTTGCAGTTGTTGGGTCCGTCACCGTAGGCGAAACCGCCGGTGCCGTACACGAGAGCGCGATCGAAGGCGTAGCCGAGACGACCACGAACCGTACCGAACCAATCGATGCCCTGGCGGTTGCCAGTCGCCCCGAAGAAGGCGCCGCCAGCCGGGAACGGCCCGCCAGCGATGGTCGTGGTGCCAGAACGGTTGCCCGAGAGATCAGCGTACTGCGCATCAGCTTCAACACCGACGACCCAGTTGCCGATCTGGTAGTTGTAGCCGATCTGGCCACCACCGACGAACCCGTCGGAGTCATTGCGGGCGCCCGGAGTAACAACACCGGCGAAGCCGCCGAGCGGAGCCGAGAGCGTCGAACCGCCGCCCGGAGCAACGGCGAACGCGCCGTTGTTGTTCGTGCCCGTGCTGAAGCCGTAGCCGGCGTTCACACCGACGTAGAAGCCGGTCCAGGTGAAGACCGGAACCGCAACGTACGGAGCCGGAGCTGCGCGACGCGACGGGAGATCGGCAGCCATCGCGCCGGCGGTGAGGCCGAGCAATGCAACGGAGGAGAGCAGTATTTTCTTCATATGGCGATCCAATCTGAGGTCAGTGGTCCGAGTTCGTTTATACTGGATGGTGGCTCGGCCGTCTGTCACATCAAGGCAACATCCGTCAGCAACCCCGTCCGTCGTTCTAAGCGACAACCCTTCCAAACTCCTAAACCGCACAGACTCATGTGCCAGGACGGTCAGGCGCTCGGCGGGCGGCCCCATCGCATCACGGCGGGGTCAACGCAACCTTTACCGTGATGCCCGATACTGCCTTCAGAACGAGACGAGGCAAAGATGCTTGGAACCGGAGACGAGGGAGGACGCCGCTCGGTCCTGATCTGGACACTGAAGACTGTCGCCGCAGTCGGCTTTCTGTCCGTCTGCGCATCGACCTGGTTGGCCGGCCCCGGCCTCGATGGAGGAACGCTAGCTAAGCTCGCCGCCAACACGGCGCGGAACGCGGATGACCCGGTGACGACGGGCTCCATCCTGAAGGCGGCGAGTTCCAAGAAGCTGGACCCCTGCGTGCTTCCGCGGAGCCGTTGACGGGCAGCTTGCCTTAAGGAACACGACCCGAATTCGACCCGCTTGATTGACAATCGGGCCGCACGACCCGAAATGGCTGGTGTCCGGCCTTCAATTCGCCTCTGGGCACCCCAATGGCGGCCGTCGGCTTGTTTCTCCACATCCTCTCTCGCGATCGCCGCAGCGTGTGGCGGAATGGTCATCCTACCGAATGTCGTTCGCAGACCTCGGGCTAAGCGATAAGGTGCTGCAGTCGGTCGAGACCGCAGGCTATTCGCAGCCGACCCCCATTCAGGCGCAAGCCATCCCGCATGTCCTCGCGCGGCGGGACGTTCTTGGGATCGCCCAGACCGGAACCGGCAAGACGGCAGCCTTCGTGCTGCCGATGCTGACGCTCCTCGAGGCCGGGCGGGCACGAGCCCGCATGCCGCGTACGCTCATCCTTGAGCCGACGCGCGAGCTCGCCGCCCAGGTCGTCGAAAACTTCGACCGCTACGGGGCGAACCACAATCTGTCGGTCGCGCTGATCATCGGCGGGGTATCCTTCGCGGACCAGGACGCAAAGCTTACCCGGGGCGTTGATGTCCTGATCGCGACACCGGGCCGGCTCCTGGACCATTTCGAGCGTGGCAAGCTTCTCCTGACGGGCGTCGAGCTCCTCGTGATCGACGAGGCCGATCGCATGCTCGACATGGGGTTCATTCCGGATATCGAGCGGATCGTGAAGCTCGTGCCCTTCACGCGGCAGACGCTGTTCTTCTCCGCGACGATGCCGCCGGAGATCACGCGGCTCGCGGATAACTTCCTCCACAATCCGGTGCGCACGGAGGTCGAACGGGCGGCGAGCACCGCACCCTTGATCACTCAGCGGCTTGTCGCGACATCGGCCGACCCGGCCGACAAGCGCCACAGCCTGCGCGAAATCATCCGCGCGGCGCCTGAATTCAAGAACGCCATCATCTTCTGCAATCGCAAGCGGGAAGTCGCCGTCCTGCATCGCTCGCTGCAGCGGCACGGCTTCAATGCGGCCGCGCTGCATGGAGATCTCGACCAGCGTGCCCGGATGGCGGCGCTGGACAGTTTCCGGACAGGCGCCGTGGCCCTGCTGGTGGCGAGCGACGTGGCGGCGCGTGGGCTCGACATTCCTGCCGTGTCGCACGTCTTCAACTACGACATACCTCACCACGCCGAAGACTATGTCCATCGGATTGGCCGCACCGGCCGCGCCGGGCGTTCCGGCCATGCCTATACGCTTGTGGCCCCCGGAGACGAGAAGTCCCTGGCCGCCATCGAGACCCTCATAGGGCAGCCCGTCCCCTGGGAGGGGCCTTCTGTTGCCGACCCAGGTGGATCGGGCGAACGTCCCCGCAGCGAGGAGAGCTCGCGCCGGGGTGGCCGGTCGCGCGCATCTGCGCCCCGGGAGCGGGATGACAGGAAGCCTGCCGGCGAGGCACGCCCAGCTCGCGAACCACGCCCGGCTCGAGAGCCCCGCCCGTCCCGTGAAGCGGGACCGCCTCGGGAGCCAAGGCCGCCCCGGGAGGCGAGGCCAGCCCGGGCGCCGCTGCCGTCGCGAGACCCACCCGCACACCGCGCTCCCCCAGCCAGCTCGGACGTGCGCGCTCGTGAGCCGCGCCGCTCTGCCGGGAGAAGCGGCGACGACGACCGCGTTCTTGGGCTCGGCGACCACGTGCCAGCGTTTCTTGCGCGACCTGTCCAGAAGAAGGTCGATCAGTAGGCCTGCTGCTCAACTTTAACGGGTTTTTCGTTTTCGCTCCTGCATCCTCTTTGGACTCAGAACTGCGCCAGACCTCTGGTCGGAAACCTCGAGGAACGGCATGCATTCGGCAAATCGCACCTTCTCGATCGCGGATCGTGCCAACGAATTGATGCGGGCCTATTCGGAATCGGCCTCGCCTCACAGCTACGAGATCTGGTTCACCTACGTCAGCGGCTTGAAGCCGTTCCTCAACGATGCCGTCAAGAACGCCCTGAAGTCGGGTGAGAAGATCAGCGAGGAGCAGCTCGACGCTCTCCACGATGCCCACCTATCGACAGCGCGGCTGAGCGGCCAGGCCGAGCGCGCCGGAACGAGCATGCTCGCGGAAATCGAGCAGGTCGTCGGCATGATCGACGACGCGCTTGGGTCAACCACGAAATATGGCGCCTCGCTCCAGGCGATCTCGGACGAACTCGCGGACCCGAAGGAGAGCGGAGGGCTTCGCGACATCCTCGAATCGCTGGTGACGGCGACGAGGGAGGTCGCCTCGACCAACCGCACCCTCGAGATGCGGCTGCGGGATTCGCGCGGGGAGATCGAAGGTCTGCGCGAAGCATTGGAGCGTGTCCGGGTCGAGACCCTGATGGATCCGCTCACGGGCATCGGCAACCGCAAGCACCAGGACGCTCTCTGCAATCTCGCGCGGGTCCTGGCCAGCGGCGAGGCCGCCTCCGCCTCGGTCGCCCTCGCCGACTGACCCAGCCTGCCGGGCGGCGGGCATGGCCGCGGTCGGCCTAGGCC
>CAXUKK010000276.1:0-4655 GCA_964251455.1 uncultured Enterovirga sp. | reverse complement strand
GTCGTGGTCGATGCTCTCGAACGTCCTGAGCAGGGTCGGCAGGTCGTGGCCGGCCAGGTTCGTCATGAGCCGGCCGAGTTCCTCGTCCGACCGGCTCTCCACGATGCGGATGGCGTCTGAACTGTCCGCGAGATCGACCAGCAGCCGCCGCCGCCACGCTGCGCCGCCCTGGAAGGTGAGGGCGGAGTAGAGCTGGTTCGGAGCGGTATCGATCCAGTGCTGCAGGCGCTGGCCGCCGGGCTCTGCGAAGGCGTCCTCGAGCAGCGACCCGTATTTGAGCACCACGACATCCCAGCCAAAGGCCGAGAACAGCGCTTCGAAGCGGCTGTAGAGCCCTTCGCGGATCACGGCGTCGAGGCTCTGGCGGTTGTAGTCGATCACCCACCAGGTATTGCGCAGGCCGTGCTTCCAGCCCTCGAGCAGGGCCTCGAAGATGTTGCCCTCGTCCATCTCGGCATCGCCGAGAAGCGCGATCATCCGCCCTTCGGGACGCTCCAGGCCCCAGCCATGCGCCCGGACGTAATCCTGCACCAGCGAGGAGAAGAGCGTCTGCGCCACGCCCAGCCCGACGGAGCCCGTCGAGAAATCGACGTCGTCGATGTCCTTCGTGCGCGACGGGTAGGACTGCGCGCCCTTGTAGCCGCGGAAGTTCTCGAGCTTCGCCCGGCTCTGGTTGCCGAGCAGGTACTGGATGGCGTGGAAGACCGGGCTCGCATGCGGCTTCACGGCGACCCGGTCCTCGGGCTTGAGCACGGCCATGTAGAGCGCCGTCATGACGGTCGCGAGCGATGCCGAGGATGCCTGGTGCCCGCCGACCTTCAGGCCGTCGCTACTGGGTCGAACATGGTTGGCGTGGTGGATCGTCCACGAGGAGAGCCACAGGATCTTGCGCTCGAGATCGCGCAGAATCGGGAGTCGAGTATCCATGTCCTACCCTGGGCGTGCCCATCTTCGCGGGCCGCGATATCAGGCGATCATGGACGCGAAACACCTCCAGCGCCACTCGTCAGGGCAGCGGGTCAGCGGCCCTGATCGAGGGCGAAGAACGGAGTGCTCTCAAGCTCCGGCTCGGCGAACGCCTCGATCTGCCTTCGGAGATGCCCGATATCCTCGCGGAACAGCGCCTTCACGAGACCGGTCGACAGCTTGTCGGCCCCGACCTCGACGCCCGGGATGTCGCCCGACAATTGCCGGTGGCTGAGATGGGCCGCGTAGTTGAAGAGGTGGATGCGCGACAGCGCCGGGTTGGTCCCGGGAACGCGCTCGGTCAGCTCGAAGGCCGGGCCGAGATACGGGTAGCGGGCGAGGTCGGGGCGCCGGAGTTCTGCCGGCGGATCGTAGCGATCGCCCCAGGTCGCGGCCGCCGGCGCGAAGGCACGCAGCTCCGGGGCCGCTGCAAGATCCACGCGGAAGCCTGTGCCGACGATCAGGAAATCGGCCCGCTCCTCCTCCTCCTGGCCGGCGATGCGCAGCCGCACCGTGCTGCCATCGCGGCGGGCCGCCGTGATGGGGGTGCCGAGATGGACGTGGAAGCGCTTGTGCCGAAGCGCCCGGTTGACGGTCTCGTGGGGCGGGGGTGCCTGGAGATCCTCCAGGTAGACGTTCAGCGCCCATTGCTGAGCGTCATCAAGGGCTTCCCAGCCATGGTAGAAGCCCGGATTGGCGGTGCCGCGGCTCTTGTTGATCTGTGGCAGGACGCGCCGGCGCACATACATGTCGACGGGCGCGGCGCCTGCCTCCAGCGCCGTCGCGGCGTTGTCCCAGGCCGATGCGCCACCGCCGAGAACCGCTACCGACCGGCCGCGCAACCGCTCGAAATCGATGAATTCCGCCGTATGGGCGGCGAGGTCGGGAAACAGCGAGCGATCGACGAGGTCCGGGATGTGCCCGCCGCCCGTACCGCCGCGCCCGGTCGCGAGGACAAGGTGGCGCACGAAGCGAACCCGGTCGCCGTCCGGCCCGGAGAGCGATACCCGGAGGAACGCGCCGGCAGGCTCCACGGCCTCGATCGCGGTCTCGCTCGTGATCGGCAGTTCGAGGATCCTGGAGAGCCAGCCGAGATACTCCGCCCAGACGGCATTCGGGATCTTGTAGAGCGCCTCCCAGCCGTCGCTGCCTTCCCGGGCCTCGTACCAGGCCCGGAACGTGAGCGACGGGATGCCGAGCGCCGGACCCGTCAGGTGCTTGGGCGAACGCAGCGTCTCCATGCGGGCGAAGGTCGTCCAGGGGCCCTCGCGGCCGGGCTGGGCGCGGTCGACGATCTCCAGGTTCCTGACGCCCTTGACGATCAGCGCGGACGCGGCCGCGATCCCCAGCATGCCGGCGCCGACCACGAGCACGTCGAGCGCGTCCGAGCCGTCCGGAGCGGTGACCCGTGCGGGCCAGTTCGCGGGCGGCAGGTTGAGGCAGGTCAGGTCGTGCCGGACGCGGCGTTCGAGCGCGGCCAGGCCGCGGGCCGCCGCGACGCTGAGCGGCGCGCAGCCGCGGAACGGGATAGGACGGCGCGCCGTGTCGGACCGGGCGAACATGGGGTCAGGCGCCTCGCCGCTGACGGGCCTTGCGGCGGTCCTGCAGCGTGAGCCAGGCCATGTAGGGCGGCATGAACCAGGGCGTGCCGTAGAAAAACGGGACCGCGGCCGGCGGACGGAAGTCGAGCGCGGAGCCGCCGTCCTGCCCGAGGACCTGCAGGGCCGCCTTGCGGCCGGCCCAGCGGGCCCACACGACGCCGGACCCGCAATAGCCGGCGGCGTAGCGCATGCCGTCGCGGGAGAAGATGCGCGGGACCATGTCGCGGTTCATGGCGACATAGCCGAACCAGCTATGCGTGATCTCGGTCCCGGACAGCTCCGGGAAGAGCTCGACCAGGGTCTCGCGCAGCCGGTTCGTCGGCGCATTCGTGTCGCCCGCGATCGTGCCGTCGCGGCCGCCGAACAGGATGCGGGTGCCGTCCGGGGAGGGGCGGTAATAGTAGCTGAGGTTGCGCGTGTCCGAGACCATCATCCGGCGCGGCATGAGCTCGCCCATCAGGTTCGGCGAGAGTGGCGCGGTCGCAATGATGCGGCTGCGGATCGGCACGAGGCGCCGCCTGAGCCAGGGGTTGGAGCCGTCCGTGTAGCCGTTCGTTCCGACGATGACATCACGCGCCCGGACCGTGCCGCGCGCGGTCGTGACCTCGTAGCCGTCGCCGTCCTGCTTGATTCCGAGGATCGCGGTCTCGGCATGCAGGACCGCTCCGGACGCGAGCGCGACGCGGAGCATCTCGGCCAGGAACTTGCCGGGATGCAGGCCGCCGATATCCATCCGGACATTGCCGCCGAAGTAGTAGCCAGTCCCGAGGACATCGCGCTGCTCGGCGCGCGGCACCGCATAGGCGTCGATGCCGAACTGCGTGCGAAGGTAGTCCGCGTCTCGCGCCAGCTTCTCGTAGTCGCCCGGAGCCGCGGCGCCGGCGAAACGGCCGACCAGCTTGAAGTCGCACTCGATCTTCTCGTCGGCGATGAAGCGCCAGAGGTCTTCCCGCGCGGCCTTCGACTCGGCCAGGATCGCCTTCGCGCGGACCTCGCCGAAGCTCTTCGTCATGTCGCCGAGGCTCGGGCGGAGATTGCCGCTGGTGATGCCGCCGTTGCGGCTCGATGCGCCTTCGCCGGGGCGCTGCTTGTCGAAGACGAGCACGGAGCGCCCGGCGCGGGCGAGCGTGATTGCGGCGCTCAGTCCCGTATAGCCCGCGCCGACGACCACGACGTCAGCCGCGGGCGCGACCGGCTTCTGCTCCAAGCGCCGGAGCGGGGCCGCCTCCCACCAATACGGGTCCGGGCTCATCGCCCCTTGCTCTGTTGCGGCCATGGCACAGGGTCCTATGTCGCCTGCCTCACGGCGCCAAATTTGCCGATCCCGTAAGAGCGACAAGGCCGGCCGGGGCAGAAGCATGCGCCATGCCGATAGCGCCAGTCTCCGTTCGAGTCACCGTGTTGCCGTGACCGCCCGACACATGTGGGACCTCTCGAACAGAGAACCGTCTGGCGCCTGAACTCAAATCGGCGGGACGACGACCCTACTGCCCGCGTTCGGCAGCAGCCGAAACGGCGGCCGTTCGGGACCACGGTCGAAGAACTGGTCGCTTACGGCCCGGTCGCGCACATTCGCGTGCTCAGGAGCGGCTGGACGGAGATGGGATCGGGCGCCGACGAACCGAGGAAATGCGCCTTCGGACCATCTTCCCGCATGAGCTCTCGTTCTTGCTCAACGCAGCCAGGCTCGAACTAACCGCCCGCTTCGGCGACTTCGACGGCAGGCCGCTCGCCTGCGACAGCCTGAACCAGGTCTGCATTGCCCGGCGCCGGCCCAAACCTTTCCCCCGTGCCCGGCGTTCTCCCCCGCCAGGCCTGCGCGGCTCCGCCTCGCTGACCTTACAACCCGGAGGAACTCTTGAGCATCGCCCAGGACCGATCGCCCGTACCGCGGCCAGTCTCGGTTCTGCGCGCCTTTCTCGACAACTCGGCCTCAGGCGGCCTGGTGTTGATGGCAGCGGCCACACTGGCGCTCGTCGTCGCCAACTCGCCGCTTGCGACAGCGTACTTTTCCGTCCTGCGGGCCTATGTCGGCCCGCTCAGCATCCAGCACTGGATCAACGACGGCTTGATGGCCTTGTTCTTCCT
>CAXUKK010000275.1:3619-4664 GCA_964251455.1 uncultured Enterovirga sp. | reverse complement strand
GTCGCCGATCGGCCGGAACAGCCGGCGCGTATAGAGGAAGCAGATCGCGCCGATGACGAAGGTCAAGCCGAGGCAGACGATCAGCATGCGCTGGTCCATCTCGTCCACGGGGCCGAAGAACTCGGCCTTCGGAATGCCGACATAGAGGACCCCGATCGTCTTGCCGCCCGCGTCCTTGATCGGGTCGTACGCCGTGAAGAAGGGCGTGCCCAGAATCTCGGCCTGGCCGAAAAAGGCGTCGCCGCGCTTGAGGACCGCGTCGTAGACCGGCCCGGCGGCGAGTTTCGTGCCGACCGCACGGCTGCCGTCCGGCTTCCTGACGTTGGTCGTGATCCGCTCGTCGCCCATGAAGACGGTCGCCGTGCCGCCGACGAGGTCCTTCACGCGATCGACCGGCTCGAAGAAGTTGTTCAGGACGCGCTCGCCCACGAACATCTTGCCGTCGGCAATCCGGAACTGGTCGCCATAGGTCCGCAGCGTGTGCCACGCGACCCGCATGTTCGCCTGCTGTCGCTCGACCGCCTGTCGCTCGGCCGTGCTGATGCTGACCGAACGGATCGTCAGGTAGGTGCCGCCGCCGAGCAGCACGAGGCTGGCGATCATGGCTGCCAGCACGCGCGTGGCGACGGTCAGCGATTTCAAGCGGTGCAGCATGGGGCCGTGCGTCCGGGATGGAACACGAGCATGTGATCACGAGGTGCAAACATCGCGTTACTGCCGGTTGCATCGACCGGGCGTGCACATGAAAACGCCGCCCCACGAGAGTGGGGCGGCGCAACCTCGGCGCGAAGGGAGTCTCGGCTACTGCAACTGCACGCCGGCCGGACGTTTCTCGGTCGCGACCGTCACGTCCCCGATCATCAGCCCGCCGGCCCCGAGCCGGATGGGCAGGGTCTCGCCGTCATGGACCTCGCCGGCGAGGATCATCTCGGCCAGCGGATCCTGCACGTTCTTCTGGATGACGCGCTTCAGCGGGCGGGCCCCATAGGCAGGGTCGTAGCCCTTCTCGGCGAGCCAGGAGCGCGCCGAGGCGTCCAGCTCGACG
>CAXUKK010000275.1:0-3609 GCA_964251455.1 uncultured Enterovirga sp. | reverse complement strand
GAGCAGCTTCTGCAGCCGGCGCATCTGGATGTCGACGATGGCGCCCATCTCCGACCGCTGCAGGCGGTGGAACAGGATGATCTCGTCGATCCGGTTCAGGAACTCCGGCCGGAAGTGGTTGCGCACCACGCCCATGACGTCGTCCCGGACCACGTCCGTATCCTGCCCTTCCGGCTGGTTGACCAGGTATTCCGAGCCGAGATTCGACGTCATCACGATGAGGACGTTGCGAAAATCGACCGTGCGGCCCTGGCCATCGGTGAGCCGGCCATCGTCGAGGACCTGCAGCAGGATGTTGAACACATCCGGATGCGCCTTCTCGATCTCGTCGAACAGCACGACCTGGTACGGCCGCCGGCGCACAGCTTCCGTCAGCGCTCCGCCTTCCTCGTAGCCGACGTAGCCGGGAGGCGCCCCGATGAGCCGGGCGACCGAGTGCTTCTCCATGTATTCCGACATGTCGATGCGCACGAGCGCCGCCTCGTCGTCGAACAGGAAGGCGGCGAGAGCCTTCGTGAGCTCCGTCTTACCGACGCCGGTGGGTCCCAGGAACATGAACGAGCCGATCGGCCGGTTCGGATCCTGCAACCCCGCGCGGGCACGCCTGACCGCGGTCGAGACCGCCTCGACGGCCTCGCGCTGCCCGACGACGCGTTTCGCGATCGCGTCCTCCATGGCGAGGAGCTTTTCGCGCTCGCCCTCGAGCATCTTGTCGACCGGGATGCCAGTCCAGCGCGAGACGACGCCAGCCACATGCGCCGGCGTGACCGATTCCTCCATCATGCCGGAGCCGTTGCCGCGCGTGCCGTCGTCGCCGCGCGCCTCGAGTTCGCCGAGTTCCTTCTCGAGCTGCGGAATGATCCCGTACGAGAGCTCGCCGGCCTTCGCCCAGTTGCCCTCGCGCTGCGCCTTGGCGAGCGTGGTGCGCGCCTCGTCGAGCTTCTTCTTGAGATCGGCCGCCGCGCCCAGCTTGTCCTTCTCGGCGCGCCAACGGGAAGTGATCGCCGCGGAGCGCTCCTCGAGGTCCGCAAGCTCCTTCTCGAGCCGATGCAGGCGATCCTTGGACGCCGCATCGGTCTCCTTCTTCAGCGCCTCGCCCTCGATCTTCAGCCGCACAACCTCGCGGTCGATGTTGTCGAGTTCTTCGGGCTTGGAATCCACCTGCATGCGCAGGCGCGACCCAGCCTCGTCGATGAGGTCGATGGCCTTGTCGGGCAGGAAGCGGTCCGTGATGTAGCGGTTCGACAGGGTCGCGGCCGCGACGAGCGCGGAATCCTGGATGCGGACGCCGTGGTGCTGCTCGTACTTCTCCTTGATGCCGCGCAAAATCGACACCGTATCCTCGACCGTCGGCTCGGACACGAAGACGGGCTGGAAGCGCCGCGCGAGGGCCGCGTCCTTTTCGACATGCTTGCGGTACTCGTCGAGCGTGGTTGCGCCGACGCAGTGCAACTCGCCGCGGGCCAGCGCGGGCTTCAGCAGGTTCGAGGCGTCCATGGCGCCGTCCGCCTTGCCGGCTCCGACGAGCGTATGCATCTCGTCGATGAACAGGATGATGCCGCCCGCGGCCGCCGTAACCTCCGAGAGCACGGCCTTCAGCCGCTCCTCGAACTCGCCGCGGTACTTCGCGCCGGCGATGAGCGATCCCATGTCGAGCGCGAGGAGCTGTTTGTCCTTGAGGCTCTCCGGGACGTCGCCGTTGATGATGCGGAGCGCAAGTCCCTCGACGATCGCCGTCTTGCCGACGCCGGGCTCGCCGATCAGGACCGGGTTGTTCTTCGTGCGCCGCGACAGGACCTGGATCGTGCGCCGGATCTCCTCGTCGCGTCCGATCACTGGGTCGAGTTTGCCCTGGCGCGCCGCTTCCGTGAGGTCACGAGCGTATTTTTTCAGCGCGTCATAGCTGTTCTCGGCGGTCGCATTGTCGGCCGTGCGACCCTTGCGCAGGGCGTCGATCGCCCCATTGACGGTCTGGGCGGTGACGCCGGCCTGGGACAGGATGCGACCGGCCTCCGTGTCCTTCTCGATCGCGAGCGCCAGGAGCAGCCGCTCGACCGTGACATACGAGTCGCCGGCCTTCTTCGCCGCCTCCTCGGCCGTATCGAACAGCTTGACCAGTTCGCGCGTGGCGGAGGGCTGCGAGGCCCCACCTGAAACCTTGGGCTGCTTGGCAAGCCACATCTCGACGCCCTGCCTGACGTCGCGCGAGCGCCCGCCCGCACGGTCGATCAGACCGGAGCAGAGCCCCTCGGGGTCGTCGAGCAGGACTTTCAGGAGGTGGCCGGGGCTGAGCTGCGGATGGCCTTCCCGCATCGCCAGCATCTGGGCTGACTGGATGAAGCCCCGCGCCCGCTCGGTGTATTTCTCAAGATCCATGTGTCACCCCTCGCTCGGTGCTCCTGCCCATGACGGCACAGGATTCCGAAGAAGATGTCCGGCCGGACGGCTGGTCCTCCGGACGCTGGCGCTTCGTAAGCCGCCGGCTGTCACCATGTGGGTGTGGCTTTCCGGTGACACAAGGGCCTGCTGACCGCGTTCCTGCTCTGGAACGGCCGCTCGGAGCGTGCATTGATCACACGCAAAGCTGGAGACGTGACATGGCCGATCCGAAGGACCCACGCTCGGAGGCGGAGAAGGCCCGCGCCGATCTCGCCCGCAACGACCAGATGGGAATGGCGGTCCCGGAAAGTCCAGAGGAAACCCGCCCCTCCGTCACGCCCGCCACCTTCGGCGAGAAAACGGAACCTGGCTACGAGGGACCAGTCGATCGCGAGAACCGCGACGATCCGATGCCGGAGGTGCCTTAGCGGTTTCGCACGGCGGCGCGGAGCCCCTATGATGGGGTATGCGCGTCGCCTCGCTTTACCGTTATCCGGTCAAAGGTCTTTCGCCCGAGCCGCTCGAGAGCGTCCGGCTGCAGCGCGGGATGTATTTTCCCGCTGACCGCCTGTTCGCAATCGAAAACGGGCCTTCGGGCTTTGATCCGGCTGAGCCGCGGCATCAGCCGAAGATCAAGTTTTTGATGCTCATGCGGAACGAGGCGCTGGCCCGTCTTCGAACCCGCTATGACGATGGTTCACGCATCCTGACCGTCGACGGGGAGGGTGCCTCGATCATGGCCGATCTCTCCACGGCAGAGGGCCGGCTAGCGCTGGAGGCTTTTCTTCGGCGCACGTTGCCAGCGGAACTGCGGGGGCCGCCGAAGGTGCTGAGCGCACCCGACGGCTTCCGCTTCACGGATTCACGGCGCGGCTTCGTCTCGTTGATCAACCTTGCGAGCGTGAGGGCTATCGAGGCCATGCTCGGCCGTCCGGTCGACCCGCTCCGCTTCCGCGGCAACGTCATGCTCGAGGGGCTGGAGCCATGGGCCGAGTTCGACCTCGTCGGTGCAGAACTCGCGACCGCTTCGGGCATGCGTTTGAAGATCACCAAGCGGATCGAGCGGTGCGCCGCGACCAATGTCGATCCGGTCACGGGCGAGCGTGACATGGAGATCCCGCGCACGCTCATGCAGCGGCTAGGCCATGTCGATTGCGGGATCTATGCGGCGGTTGCCGCCGGCGGCGAGCTCCGCCCGGGAGACCAGCTCACGCTCGTGCCTGAAGCACA
>CAXUKK010000274.1:574-4665 GCA_964251455.1 uncultured Enterovirga sp. | reverse complement strand
ACCTACCTCTTCGAGGGCCAAATCCTCCATCGCGACAGCCTCGGCACGGAGATGGCGATCGAGCCCGGCGCGGTGAATTGGATGCGGGCGGGACGGGGCATCGTGCATTCCGAGCGTACCGCGCCCGAGCGGAAGCACGCTGGCCAGAAGCTGTTCGGCATCCAGACCTGGATGGCCTTGCCGGCTGCCCAGGAGGAGAGCGACCCGGCCTTCGTGCACCACGGTGCCGACGCCCTTCCGATTGTCGAGGGCGACGGCATCCGGGCGCGCGTTATCTCAGGGCAGCTCCTCGGGGCGAGGTCCCCGCTCGTGAGCCCGTCAGAGACGGTCTACGCGCATCTGCAGTTGCGCGCCGGCGCCCGCATGCCCGTCGAGCCCTCGTTCGACGAGCGGGCCGTCTATACGCTCTCGGGCGAGATCGACATCGCGGGCGATCGGTTCGGACCGGGCCAACTCCTCGTGCTGCGGCCGGGCGACCATATCCTCGTCGAGGCCGCGAGCGACTCCGAGTTCATGCTCTTCGGCGGCGCGCCTTTGGAGGGACCGCGCTACATCTGGTGGAACTTCGTGTCGTCGCGCCTGGAACGCATCGAGCAAGCGAAGGAGGAATGGGCGAACGGCCGCTTCGACACGGTGCCGGGCGATGTCGAGGAGTTCATTCCCCTTCCGGACACGGCCGACAAGCCTCGGCGCGCAACGGGCGGCGTCTATTATCCGTGAGGGGCCGCTTCCTCAAACCGCGCGGCGAACGGAGCAGTTTTCTGCCCGGCTCGCCTCGGCGTGCTTATCGTGCGAGCGGTAGGCAGCCCTTAACAGGGTTGAAGACGACAACAGCAATTCCCGGCGGCTTGGCACGGCATGAACCCGGTACATACATTTGAACTGATCATCGGGATGTTCGTCGCGGTGCTGGTGCTCCAGTACGCGGCCAATCGCTTCCAACTCCCGCCCGCGGTCGCCCTTCTAATAGGCGGAGGCGCGCTCGCCTTCGTTCCCGGCCTACCGGCTGTCCGGCTCGACCCCGAACTGGTGCTCGTGATCTTTCTCCCGCCCCTTCTCATGGACGGCGCTTGGTTCACCGCGCTGGGGCCCTTTCGCCGACATCTCGTCGGGATAACGTCGCTGGCCATCGGTGCCGTGCTGTTCACGGCCGCAATCGTCGCTATTGCAGCCAAGCTGATCCTTCCGGATCTGCCCTGGGCAGCATGCGTCGTCCTGGGAGCCATTGTCTCACCCCCAGATGCCGTCTCGGCGCGGGCCATCTTGCAACGCGTGAAGTTGCCCCGCCGGCTGAGCACGCTTCTCGAAGGCGAGAGCCTCCTCAACGACGCGACCGGACTGGTGCTCTTCCGCTTCGCGGTTGCGGCTGTCCTGACCGGCACCTTCAGCGTCGGCGGGGTGGTGGGAACATTCGCCGCCCTGGTCGGCGGCGGCATCCTGGTCGGCGGGGCAGTGGGAGCCGTCTGGGTGATGCTGTTGCGCCGGCTTGGCGACGAGCATCTGATGATCGCCGCCTCGGTGCTGGTTTGCTGGGTTAGCTACCTTCTAGGCGAAGCACTGCACGTCTCGGGCGTGATCGCGACGGTCACGGCGGGCTTGGTCTGCGGCTGGTATCAGCACGTCATCTTCACGGCGAGTGTGCGGCTCCGGAGCGTTGCGTTCTGGCAGGTGCTCATCTTCTTGCTCGAAGCAGCGGTCTTCATCCTGATCGGCCTGTCGTTGCGCGGCGTCATCGATCGCCTCGGCGGCTTCGGTGTCGTGGTTGATCAGTTCGCAGTGCCCGTCGGAGCCGTCATCCTGGCCATGGCGTTCGCGCGTTTCGCATGGATCTTCGGCTCGGACGCGTTTCTCGCTGCGCTCAGGAGAGCGGGCTGGCGCGGGGCCGAGCCCCTCGGAACTCCGGCTGCCATCGTGATGAGCTGGGCGGGCATGCGGGGTGTTGTCACCCTGGCCGTGGCGCTCAGCGTGCCCGAAACGATGCCCGGCCGCGACCTAATGCTGGTCACTGCCTTCGGCGTCATCCTGGCGACTGTTCTGATACAAGGGATGACCCTCGGGCGCGTTATCCGATGGGCGGGTCTGCGCGAGGACCAGCAGGCCAAGCCGCCCCTCGATCTGTTTGCGGCAGAAGCGGCCATGCTCCGCGCACAGTGCGTCGCGGTGGAGCGAGCGGCGTTTGCGCCGGACGGGTCGCTCCTTCACCCGCGCCTGCTCGACAGCTATCGCCGCCGGGCAGCGATTTCGGCGGAGTTCCCCGGGACTGCCGAGGAGCGCGACGAAAGCATCGCGGCACATTTCGACATCGTCCTCGCTGCCGTGACCGCTGGGCGGGCCGAATTGGTGCGCCTCCACCGAACCCGGCAGATCGACGACGACACGTTGCACGATCTGGAGCGAGACCTCGACCTCGAAGAGCTTGGTGCCTTGGCGGCCAAAGGCTGACCCGAGAATGACGTCGCCGGCCTGGCGCTGCCAGTCGAGACACGACTTAGCCCTACCCACCGGAGACCCATCATGATCAAGTCCCTCACGCTTGCCGCCGTCGCCAGCCTGGCGCTTTCCGCATCCGCGGTTCACGCCCAGCCGAGCCCGGTCCGCAACATTGTCCTTGTGCACGGCGCCTTCGCAGATGGGTCTGGATGGCGGGGCGTCTACGACGAACTCACGGCTCGGGGCTTCAGGGTCAGCATCGTCCAGAACCCGCTCACGTCGTTTGAGGGCGATGTTGCCGCAACCCGCCGCACCTTGGCCCGCCAAGACGGTCCGGTCATCCTGGTCGGCCATTCTTACGGAGGCTCGATCATCACAGAGGCTGGCACGGACGCCAAGGTTGCGGGCCTAGTCTACATTGCCGCCTTCGCTCCGGAAATCGGGCAGTCCACTCTGGACCAGTACGCGGAGGTTCCGCCGCCCCCCAACTTCCAGCCCGATGTCCAGGCTGATGGCTTCGCTTATCTGAAATCCGAGACGTTCAAGGCTGGTTTCGCGGCCGATACGAGCGATGGCGACGGCGTGTTTCTTCGGGACTCCCAGGTCCCTATCGCCATGAAGGCGCTGGAGGCCAAAGTGACCGTTGCTGCGTGGAAGACCAAGCCGAGTTGGTTCGTGGTCGCGACAGAGGACGGAGCGATCGACCCAAAGCTCTTGCGTAGCACCGCCCGCCGGATCGGAGCCGTGACCACCGAGGTTAGGGGTAGCCATGTGGTTTTCTTGACCCAGCCGAAAGCCGTTGCAGTTGTGATCGAGCAGGCTGCCCAAGGAGCCTTGCGAGCGCCTCGATAAGCTCCGCTGGGGAGAGGTCCCTGCTCAGCGCAAGGGCGCTCGGTTTCAACATCCCGCCCCACAGCCCGGTGCGGGTCGCCTTACGCTGCAGGGCGCGGACTCGCGCCCATAGATACTTATTCTGTTGCACTCAACCAAGGATGTGGGTCATGCGAGCTGTCGGTTTTCTCACTCCGGGAAGTATCGACCGAAGGGACGCGCTCACCGACATCGAATTACCGATGCCGGAGCCCGGCAACCGGGATCTCTTGGTTGAAGTCAGGGCTGTCTCCGTCAATCCAGTCGATTATCAGGTTCGCAAGGGGGAGTACGGGCCCGGCGGTGAGGGTTGGAAAGTGCTAGGCTGGGACGCCGCGGGCGTGGTGAGCGCAGTCGGGCGCGAGGTGACGCTCTTCCGGCCGGGGGATGAGGTGTTCTACTCCGGGTCGATCCTACGGCCCGGCACGAACGCCGAATTTCATTTGGTGGACGAGCGGATCGTGGGGGCCAAGCCCAGGACTCTCGATTGGGCCGCCTGCGCCGCGCTGCACTTAACGGCTGTGACTGCATGGGAGGCGTTGTTCGATCGCCTGGACGTGAGGCGGCCGGTGCCGGGCGCCGCGCCGGCCATCCTCATCATCGGCGGAGGCGGAGGCGTGAGTTCGATCGCAATCCAGATCGCGAAGGCGCTGACCGACCTGACCGTGATCGCAACGTCGTCGAGGCCCGAGACCATGGACTGGGTTCGCAGCCTGGGCGCCGACCATGTCGTCGACCACACCCGGCCCCTCGCCGAGCAGGTCGCGGAGCTGCGCTTGGGCGCCCCGTCC
>CAXUKK010000274.1:0-564 GCA_964251455.1 uncultured Enterovirga sp. | reverse complement strand
CCAAGGCAGGTTCGGGTTCACCGACGATCCCACCATTGACATAGAGCTGTTCAAGCCGAAGGCGGTTTCGATCCACTACGAGCTCATGTTCACCCGCACCATGTTCGACACCGCCGACATGGCGGAACAGGGCGTCGTGCTCAACGAGGTTTCTCGGCTCGTCGATGCTGGCAGATTGCGTACGACGATGACCGAGCGGCATACGCCCATCAACGCTGTGACGCTCAAGAAGGTGCACGCGCTCATCGAGAGCGGCAGGACGAGAGGCAAGATCGTCTTGGAAGGTTTCGAGTAGGCCCAGTCAGCCCCTTCCTGATCATCGCCATCTTTTAGTAGCCGGCCAGTGTATGCGTTCGGCGAAGCGCGCCGGGGTGGCCTCGCGTTGGCGTTCGATTCGATCCCGGACGTCCGTACGGCCACGAGCACCGCCACAGCCTCTCTACCCCGCTTGCCTCACGGAATGACTGTCCGCTTTGGAGCGGCATGTTGGACCGGATGAACGGCCGGCTTGGGCGCAAAGCGGCCGACTGGGTCTGGCTGAAAGCCGACCTTCTGCTTCGGAGC
>CAXUKK010000273.1:2934-4665 GCA_964251455.1 uncultured Enterovirga sp. | reverse complement strand
GGTTCACGGCCGGCATCGTGGCGCTGGCGACCGGAATCATGTGGGGCGCGCGCTCGGAGGTGTCGTTCGCCCTCCAGGTGATCGCCCTGAAGGCGCTGCCCGTGCTGATCCTCGGCGGCCTGACGTCCATCCCGGGCGCCATCGTCGGCGGCCTGATCATCGGCATCGGCGAGAAGCTCGGCGAGTTCTACTGGGGACCGCTGATCGGCGGCGGCATCGAATCCTGGCTCGCCTATTTCATCGCGCTGGCCGTGCTGATGATCCGGCCGCAGGGCCTGTTCGGCGAGAAGATCATCGAGCGGATCTGACGCTTCCGCCGGGGCCGTCTTCGGATTTCGGAAAGGACGTTCCTCAACTGGACGTGAGGATGCGGCCGGTATCGTGCCCTCGGTCCTCAGAGGGTCGACAGCCGCATGTCCTTCGCTTCGTCCATCCTGGGCGATTTCCTTGTTCTGGCTGTGCTCGGCATGCTCGCATTCGGTGCGGGCACGCTCGCGGGTCCGATGCTGTGGCGGCTGAGCGGCCGCGGAGGGGATGCGGGGAGCCTCGCCGAACTGCGTGAAGCCTTCGCCGAGAGCCAGGTCTTGCAGGAGGAGATCGCCTCCGTGCTGGACCTCCTCCCTGACGCGGTCGTCGAGCGCGACCACGCGGGCCGCATCAAATCGACGAATTCCGCGTACGAGGAGCTGATCAGCGCGCGGCGGCGCGGCGGGGATGCGGCGCTCACCGAGCCCGAGGTGGTCGAGCACCGGCCGCCACAGCTCCTGCCCGACGGGTCGCGACGTATCGACGAGGCCATCCGGACCGAGAGCGGCATCCGCTGGTTCAGCTGGATGGAATGCGACATCATCGGGCCGGACGGGGCGAGGTCGGTCCTGCGCAGCGGGCGCGAGATCACCGACCGGATCGAGAGCGAGAAGACGCTGGAGGAGGCTCGCACGAAGGCGGAAGCCGCGAGCGAGGCCAAATCACGTTTCCTGGCGACCGTTAGCCACGAATTTCGGACACCGTTGAACGGCATCCTGGGGATGTCCGACCTGCTTCTCGACACGGGGCTGCGGCCGGAGCAGCTCGCCTATGTGCAGGCGCTGCGCGGCTCGGCGGAGGCTTTCCTGTCCCTCATCGAGGAAATCCTGGATTTCTCGAAGATCGAGGCCGGGCGTATCGACCTCGTCTGCGAGCCATTCGAACTGGAAAGCACCGTCCAGGGCGTTGTCGAACTTCTCGCGCCGCGCGCCCAGGACAAGGGCACCGAGATCGCGTCCTTCGTGGCGCGCGACGTGCCCAGGATGGTCCGCTCCGATCGCGACCGCCTGCGACAGATCCTGTTCAACCTCGCCGGCAATGCCGTTAAATTCACCGACACCGGTGGCGTCTGCATCGGCGTGGAGCGCGGATCGGGCGACGAGATCGTCTTCTCCGTCGAGGATACGGGCCCCGGCATCCCGGCCGATCGCCTCGGCGCGATCTTCGACGAATTCGAGCAGGGCGGGCTCAGGGCGGCGCGGGGCGCCGGGACGGGGCTGGGTCTCGCCATCACGCGACGCATCGTCGAGCGCATGGAAGGCTTCGTCGAGGTCGAGAGCTCCCCGGGGCAGGGCTCCGTGTTCCGCGTGCGGCTGCCGCTCCAGCCAGTTGAGGGGCCGGCCATGCAGGATGGCAGCCAGCTCGATCTCCGCGTGCTTCTCGTCGGAGCCTCGCCCTTCGAGCCGCTCTGCCTGGAGCGGCGGC
>CAXUKK010000273.1:0-2834 GCA_964251455.1 uncultured Enterovirga sp. | reverse complement strand
CGCGTGCTTCTCGTCGGAGCCTCGCCCTTCGAGCCGCTCTGCCTGGAGCGGCGGCTCGCCGAGGCCGGTGCGGAGACGGCGCGAGCCGGGGATGCGATCAGTGCAGGCGAGATCATGCGGGCCGCCTCGTTCGATGTCCTGATCGCGGACGCCGCGCTCGGAGAGGCGGAGGTCAAGACGCTCGCTGGGGCCGCGAAGGACAGTGGAATCGGCCGTACGATCGTGCTCCTGTCCCCGTTCGAGCGCCGCGATTTCGGCTCGCCGCACGCCGCCGGGTATGATGCGTTCCTGATCAAGCCGGTGCGTGCGCGCTCGCTCTTCGAGCGGCTCAGACCGGAGGTCGTGGCGCCCAACCTGGCATCGGCCGAGGTTCCGAGAGCCGAGCCTCGCTTTGACAAGGCCGGACCGCTTCGCGTGCTCCTTGCCGAGGACAACGAGATAAATGCCCTTCTCGCCATGAAGGCACTGCAGAAGCTCGGCACTTTCGTCGACTGGGCAAAGGACGGTACGGAGGCCCTGGCCCATGCGGAGGCGGCGCTCGCCGGGGCGCGCCCGCTCTACGACGTCATCCTCATGGACATGCGCATGCCGGGGCTCGACGGAGCCGAGGTGACCCGGCGCATCCGCGAGATCGAGACCGCGACCGCGCGCGAGGAAAGGATCAGGATCGTCGCCCTCACGGCCAGCATGGTCGGCGGCCGCGAGCGCTACCGCGAGACCGCCGGTTTCGACGGTTTCCTGCTGAAGCCGTTCACCTTCGAGGCGCTCGCGGCGGAGTTGCGCGGCGACAGCCGCGAGAGTGCTGTCGCTTGAGACTGACCGGCGTCGCCGGGTCCGTGGCAGGACCGTCAAAAATCCGTCAGAGCATCGTGGTGTAAGGTCGCGCGAGATCGCCCCGCCTGTGGCGATTCGCTGGAGCGAACGCCCCCGATGCTCTCCCCTGCAGAGATCGACCTGCCCGAGCCGCCCGTACGCCCAAGCCTGCCCGCCCCCAATCGTCCCGCCTTCCTGCGCGACCGCATGCGCGAGACGGCGTTCCGCTTCCTGCCCGGCCGCGGCGCTCCGATCGCCTTGCCGCAGACCTTCGGGCGGTTCGGATCGCTCGAGGTGCGCCTGGCCTCGGGCACCCGCGAGATCAAGCGGGCGCAGCGCCTCCGCTACAAGGTCTTCTACGAGGAAGGCTCTGCCGTGCCGGCCGGACTTGCGGCCCTGAAACGCCGCGACGTCGATGCCTATGACGACATCTGCGACCATCTCCTGGTGCTCGACCATGCCGTGAAGCCGAAGCCGTTCCGGGCGCCGAAACCGAAGGTCGTGGGCACCTACCGGCTGCTGCGCCAGGACGTCGCCGACGCCCATTCGGGCTTCTACACCGCGTCTGAATTCGACATCGGTCCGCTTCTCGAGGCGCACCAGGGCAAGAACCTGCTCGAACTCGGCCGCTCCTGCGTGCTCAAGCCCTATCGCAACAAGAAGACGGTCGAGCTCCTCTGGGCCGGCATCTGGGCCTATGTGCAGCGCCACCGCATCGACGCCATGATCGGCTGTGCCAGCCTGGACGGAACCGACCCGGACCGGCTCGCGGCATCGCTGAGCTTCCTCCACCACCACGCCGCCGCGGCGCCCGAATGGCGCGCACGTGCCCTGCCCGAGCGCTACGTCCGCATGGACCGGATCGCGGCCGACGCGCTCGACCGCAAGGCGGCCCTGCACGGCCTGCCGCCCCTAGTAAAGGCGTATCTCAGGGTCGGGGCAAAGTTCGGCGACGGCGCCGTCATCGACCGCCAGTTCGGCACGACGGACGTCTTCGTGGTGATGCCCGTCGCAGCCATCAGCGGCCGCTACATCAATTACTTCGGCCCGACAGCGAACCGCTACGCGGCGTGAGATCGTCCGCCAGCGCCTCTAGCCCCTCGCGGTACGTCGGATAGCGCAAGGTCACGCCGAGTTCGTCCCGGATGAGACGGGACGAGACGCGCTTGTTCTCGCCGTAGAAGCTCTTCGCCATGGGGCTCATGTCGGCTTCGTCGAAGGCGACTTCGGGCGGCAGGGGCAGGCCCGCGAGTTCGGCCGCGTAGGCGACGACGTCCTGCGGCGGGGCGGGCTCCTCGTCGGCGACGTTGTAGATCGCGCCCGGGCGGGGCCGGTCGAGCGAGGCCTCGAGCACGGCCGCGATATCCTCGACATGGATGCGGTTGAAGACCTGTCCGGGCTTCACGATGCGCTTCGCCGATCCATCCAGCACCTTCTGCAGCGGCGAGCGGCCCGGCCCGTAGATGCCGGCGAGGCGGAAGACCTGCACGGCCTTTCCCCTCTGCCGCCCGAGGGCAAGCCACGCCTCCTCGGCCGCGAGCCGCTGGCGCGAGCGCTGGCTGACGGGGCGCGCCGGCGTGGTCTCGTCGATCCAGGCGCCGTCCTGGTCGCCATAGACCCCGACGGTCGACAGATAGCCGATCCAGCCAAGCCGCGGGGCGGACGCGATCGCCTCGGCGAAGCGCGCCAGAACCGGGTCGCCATCCGGTCCCGGCGGGACGGAGACGAGAAGCGCCTCCGCGGCCGCGATGTCCACGTCCAGCAGGTGCTCGCCGGCGGCGTCCGGGAAGACACGGCCGACGATGCCGCCCTCCGCGATGCGGGCGGCCTTCTCCGGGGTGCGGGCGGTCGCAAGGACGCGATCGAAGCGGCCTCGCGCCTGCCTGGCGAAGACCTCGGCCGTGTAGCCGAACCCGAACACGACCAGGCTCACGCGGATGGCTCCAGAAGCTCGACGCGCTCCCTCGCCCAAGGGGAGAGGGCCGGGGTGAGGGGAGTGACTTCTCCGGATAGGGCACGGC
>CAXUKK010000272.1:0-4665 GCA_964251455.1 uncultured Enterovirga sp. | reverse complement strand
AGACGATGCTTCCCTGGAAGGTGGCGGTCATCGACGATGATGCCGCGGTGCACGAAGGCACCCGCTTCGCGCTCTATGACTACAAGCTGGGTGGGCAGGGGCTCGACATCCTGTCTGCGCATTCGGCCCGGGAGGGCCGCGAACTCCTCGCCAACCACCCTGACATCGCCGTCGTGCTGCTGGACGTCGTCATGGAGACGGAAACCGCGGGCCTCGACCTCGTCGGGTTCATCCGGAACGAACTCCGCAACGAGACGGTCCGGATCATTCTGCGGACGGGCCAGCCGGGGCAGGCACCCGAGCGCCGCGTCATCGTCGATTACGACATCAACGACTACAAGGCGAAGACCGAGCTGACGGCCGACAAGCTCTTCACGAGCATGACGGCGGCGCTTCGCAGCCACCAGCAGTTGCAGCGGATGATCGAGACCCGCCGCGGGCTCGAGATCATCATCGAGGCCGCCTCGACGCTGTTCGACTTCCGCTCGATGCAACGTCTCGCCGAAGGTGTGCTCACCCAGCTTGCCTCTCTGCTGGAGGTTGATTGCGCCGGCATCCTGGTGTTGCGTGAGGACGGGACCGAGCACGAGCGCTTTTCAATCCTTGCCGGGTCAGGCTGCTATCGGCGTTTCGTGGAGCATGCGCACGAGTTCGACCAGCAGCTCGAACTCAGGGATGTGGTTCGGCAGGCTTTCGAACGCCGGTGCCACGACTTCATGGATCGCCGTTCGGTGATCTACGTCCGCACGGGCAGCGGGCGCGAGGTGATCGTACTCCTCGAGGCTGCGAAGACGCTGTCCGACACCAACCGGGCGCTCGTGGAGGTATTCTCGAGCCGGCTCTCGATCGCGTTCGACAACGTCATTCTGTACCAGCAGCTTCAGGATGCAAATCTCAGGCTCGAAGAGCGCGTCCTGAAGCGGACCGCGGAACTCAAGAGCGCGAACCGCCGCCTTGGCGCCCAGACCGCTGAACTTCGCCGCGCCAACCGCTTCAAGACCGAGATCCTCGGCACGATCGCGCACGACCTGAAGAACCCGCTCGGGGTCATCATGGGGCGCTCCGAGATGTTGTCCGACCTGCTGGTCATGCAGCCGATTCCGGAGGAGCAGATTCGCGACCAGATCCGGCATGTCCGCGATTCAGCCAAGCGGCTGACGGGCATGGTCGATTCCCTGATCTCGGATGCGATGAACGACGCGCTCGACATTTCGGTGCGGCGGGAGCCGCTCGATCTCGCGGCGCTCGTGGCCGATGTGGTCGAGGCGAACCGTCCCCTGGCGGAGCGCAAGGACCAGACGATCACGATCTCCGGGCCGGACAGCCTGATGACGTGCGGCGACCAGGACCGGCTCTGGGAGGCGGTCGACAACCTCGTCTCCAACGCGATCAAGTACAGCCCATCCGCCGGTTCGGTCGCGATCGAGCTGGCTCGCCAGGGCACGAATTCACTCGTCCTTGTGCGCGACAATGGGCCGGGTCTCTCGCCGGAGGACGTCGGCCGGATATTCGGCCGGTTCCAGCGCCTTTCGGCAAAGCCGACCGCCGGCGAGAGCTCGACCGGCCTAGGCCTGTCCATTGCCAAGCGCATCGTCGACCTGCACCGCGGACGGATCTCGGCCGAAAGCGCCGGCCCCGGCCAGGGCGCGACCTTCACGATCTCCGTCCCGGATGCAGAGTAGACGCCATGGCCGCCAATCCCCACATCATGGTTGTTGATGACGAGGCGCCTGCCCGCGAAATGGTGGGCGACTACCTGAAGATGCACGGCTTCGCGGTTACCTTGTGCGACGGGGGCGCGGCCCTGAGACAAGAGCTGAAGAGCACCAGCCCGGACCTCATCGTGCTCGATCTCAATATGCCGGAGGAGGACGGGCTCTCGATCGTGCGGGATCTCAAGCGCCAGAACGGCGCGCCGGTCATCATGCTGACTGCCACCGCGAGCCCGATCGACCGGGTCGTCGGTCTCGAGATCGGTGCGGACGATTACGTGGCGAAGCCCTGCGAGTTGCGCGAACTCGTGGCCCGTATCCGCTCCGTCCTGCGCCGTAGCACGCAGGCCGAGGCCGCGCCCGGCCACAAGAATCGGCGAGTCCGCTTCGGAACCAAATGGCTCGATCTGGACGCCCATCATCTGCGCGATGACGAGGACAGCATCCACCCGCTGACCGCGTCCGAGTTCAGCCTCCTGAAAGCCTTCGCCGAGAACCCGCTGCGCGTCCTGACGCGCGAGCGCCTTCTGGATCTAGCAAGCGCGCGCGACGACGAGCCGTTCGACAGGGCGATCGACGTCCGCATCACGCGGATTCGGCGCAAGATCGAGCCCGACCCCGGTCAGCCGCGAATCATTCAGACGGTGCGCGGGGCGGGCTATCTGTTCTCGCCAGAGGGTCGGGAACGCTAGGCCGCTTGGTCCAGATTATTTCGGCTGTGATACGCGGCGAAACAAAGCGATTCCCGCGCGCAACCTGAATCCCTCGCCGCGCAAAAGCGCTGAAAAGAGCTGCGCTTAGAACAGGCTCCATCGAACAAGGCCGGAAAGGCCACCCGATGGAGGCTCACGTGACTGCCATTCTGAAGCTCGCCGGCCTGAGCGCCATGCTCTCTGCCGGCGTCGTGACAGGTTTCTCCGGCCCGGACCAGAAGCTCGGCGCCGAGCCGACCAAGGTCTTCTACGATCGCGTCCCCGAGGGCCCGTCGGCCCGGGTCACGCACGCCTCGGTCGATCCGCGGGCTCTCGCGTTCCCGTCACGGTGAAGAGGCCTCGAAGGGCGACCGTGCCGATAAACTTGAGCGAGGAAGTGATCGATCTCGACCGCCGCGTCTAAGTCGGAACCAAAGTTCCCGTTCTGCGCTGACCGACCAACCTAGACCATTGGAGCTACGAGATGGACGTGACGAAGGCCGAACATGCCCCGACCGGCTTCGGGCTTGCGACCAGATTTGCAGGGTTTCTGGCCTCGACCTTCGCAACTGTCGGCGTGATGCTGTTTCTCGCCTGATCCAGCCGTAAGTTCGTTGTCAGGCGGGCCTCGTCCCAGATCGGTCCAGAAAAGCCCCGATGGCCTGCCGGGCATCGGGCGAACTCAGCGCCTCACGGAAAGCCTTCGACTCTGCCTGCATGGCGCAGTCAAGTTCAACGCCCTTGCCGCGGATCAGCTTACGGGTGGCCTTGATGGCGGCCCGTGGTTTCGAGGCGAGCTTCGCGGCCTGCGCCATCGCGTGGGCCAGAAGCTGGTCTGAATCCACAACAGCATTGATCAACCCAAGGCGCGCGGCCTCTGCCGCATCGTAGGCCTCTCCAAGCATCAGCAACTCAGTCGCCTTTGCCAGGCCGATCCGACGCGGCAGCAGGTAGCTCGACCCTGCCTCCGGCACGAGGCCGAGGTCGACGAACGGCATTCGGAAGAGCGCGCCGGGCGTCGCGTAGACGAGGTCGCAGTGGAAGGTGAGGGTGGTCCCGACCCCGATCGCCAGTCCCTCGACGGCGGCAACGATCGGCGTCTCCGTTCTGGCAAGCTGCCTGATGAAACGGGACGCGGGCAGTTCCTCTCCTCCCCCGCTCGGAGCAAAGGCAAGAAAGTCGCCGAGGTCGTTGCCGGCCGTGAAGGCGCCGCCCGAGCCCGCCAGCACGATTGCGCCGATCTCATCGTTCCCGTCGGCCTCGACAAGCGCTGCGGTCAGCGTGTCATACATGGCGCCCGTCAGCGCGTTCTTCTTCTCGGGGCGGGTGAGACGGACGAGGAGGACGCCTCCGTCCTCACGACTGACGGCCACATGCTCGGTCATGGTCGGACTCTCGTCGGCAAAACCAATCGGCGCTCCTACTACCAAAGAAAAAGCCCCAGGTTTCCCCGGGGCTTGTTCTTGGTGCGGTCGAGAGGACTCGAACCTCCACTCCTTTAGGGAACTACCACCTCAAGGTAGCGCGTCTACCAATTCCGCCACGACCGCAACGGAGACAGGACCCAAGGGCCTCGCCGGAGCCGCGCTGGTAACAGATCGAATCCGGGCGAACAAGCCCGGACTCCAGTGATCAGGCCGCAGCTGCCGTCGCGGCCGGCGCGCTGCCGATCAGGGCCGCCGCGGCTTCGCCGCCGATCCGCGTCCCGACCTGTCGCAGCAGCGTCTCCTTGCGGATCATCTGGGTGACCTGGACGGAGATCGCCCGCCCGGTCACGACGACGTTTCCGCGCGCGATCATGTGCCCGTTGACGAGGATGTCGACGATCTCGGCGTCGCTGCCGTCGAGCTCGACGATGGCGCCGCGCCCGAGCTTGAGGAGCTGGTGCAGCGGCATCTGCGTCGTGCCGAGCTGCACGGTGAGATCTACATGAAGGTTGTCCAGCCCGATCACCTGTGCTTGGCCCTCGCACATCGGTTTCGCGACGCGCTTTGAGGACGATGTCATCCCAACAGGGTGAAGCTCTGGTAAATGCGCGCGATCAGCTGGCTGGCGCCATGTTGCCTCGGGCGGGATCGCCGCCCGTCGAATGGCGCGTCGCGGCCGAGCCCGTGCCGTACGAGCAGGCGCTCGCCGTCATGGACGCGCGGGTCGCCGCGATCGCCGAGGGGAGGGCGTCCGAGCTCGTCTGGCTCCTCGAGCATCCACCGCTCTACACGGCCGGGACATCGGCGAACGATCGCGACCTGGTCGAGCCAGAC
>CAXUKK010000271.1:0-4672 GCA_964251455.1 uncultured Enterovirga sp. | reverse complement strand
TTCGAACAATCCGACCAGGGCGCGATCGATATCCTCCAACCCCTCGAGCAGGGCATGACGGAGATCGGGATCGTCGACGGCACCGACGAGCGCTGCCCCGGTCATGAAGCAGCCGCGCGCACCCGAATCGCCTGAGAAGTAGAGCTTCAGCGCCGACGCGCAGGTGTTGACCAGCGCGTCCCGGACGGAGCGGTTCTCGCTGATGAGACGGGACAGCCCCATTTCGCCCCGAGACCGGTATTCCATCAGCGATTTCAGGAAGAGCGCGCGCTTGTCGCCGAAAGCCCCGTACAGGCTCGGGCGGTTCATGCCCGTCGCGGCGCTCAGGTCGTCGAGCGACGTGCCCTCGAAACCGGAGGTCCAGAACGTCTCCAGGGCACGCCCGAGCGCCTGCTCGGCATCATAGGCCGGAGGGCGGCCGCGACGCTTCACGACGGAATTCTGTACCATTGCGCAAGGAATCTCTTGACCTGGTTAGAAGTATGCGAGACGGTACACAAATCCAAGAGGAAACGCCCAGATGGACCTGTATTTCGCCCCGCTCGCCTGTTCGATGGCGACCCGCATCGCCCTCTACGAGGCCAACGCTACGGCCACCTTCATCCAGGTCGACGGCAAGGCAAAGCGCCTGCCGGATGCGACCGATTTCCGCGACGTGAACCCGCTCGGGCAGGTCCCGGTGATCCGGACGGACGAGGGAAAGCTGGTGACCGAGAACACGGCCATCCTGCAATATGTGGCGCGGCGCCATCCGGAAGCGGACCTCCTGGGGCGGGACGACGAGCTTCCCGGGCTGCAGCAATGGGTGAGCTTCGTGTCAACCGAGATCCACAAGGGTGCGTTCACGACGCTGTTCGACAGCGCCTCATCGACGGACGCCAAGGAGGCGGCGCTCCGACGGCTAGCGTCTCGCTTCGATGTGCTGGAGCATCATCTGGCCGGGCGCGAATACCTGCTCGACGGCTTCACGATCGCCGACGCCTATCTGGCGACCGTGCTGAACTGGTGCCGTGCCGTCGGCCTCGACCTGAACCGCTGGCCGGCTCTGGCAACCTACTTCACGCGAATGCGGGCACGCCCGAGCGTCGCCCGTGCCATGCAGGAGGAGGGCGAACTTTATGCGGCGGAACAGGCCAGGCAGGCGGCCTAGTCTTCCGCTCGCCCCGGCGAAGGCCGGGGTTCATGAGGGCTGGATACCGGCGTTCGCCGGTATGAGCGGTTTCCCTCAGGCTGAAGCCTGCCGCTTGGGCGCCGCGTAGGGCGACTTCTCGCGCGACAAATAGGCTCCGAAACCCTTCTCGCCCTCGAGTTCGCCGTCGCGCATGACGACGCGGCCGCGCACCATGGTCAGGACGGGCCAGCCCTTGATGTCGATCCCCTCATAGGGCGTGTAATCCGCGCCGTCCTTCAGGAGATCATGCGTCAGCGTGAGCGTGCGCTCCGGGTCCCAGATGGCGATATCGGCATCCGAGCCGACCGCGATCGTGCCCTTCTTCGGATACAGGCCGTAGGTCTTGGCGTGATTCGTGGCGGAGAGCGCGACGAAGCGGTTCAGATCGATGCGTCCCTTCGAGACCCCTTCCGAGAACAGGATCGGCAGGCGCGCGGCGACGCCCGGGATGCCGTTCGGCACCCAGCGGAAGCTGGTGCGGCCCTTCGGGTTCAGCTTTCCCGCCGGGTCGTCGTAGCGGAACGGGCAATGGTCGGACGAGAAGACGGAGAAGATGCCCGTCTCGAGCCCGCGCCAGCATTCCTCCTGGCTCGGCTTGTCGCGCGGGGGAGGGGAGCAGACGTATTTCGCGCCCTCCATGTTGAGGCCGTTAAGGTCCTTCTCGGTGAGGACGAGATATTGCGGGCAAGTCTCGCCATAGACCTTCATGCCCTTGGCCTGCGCCCGACGGATCTCCTCCATCGCCTCGCCGTTCGAGACGTGGACGATCATGATCGGCACGTCGACGAGTTCGGCGAGCGAGATCGCCCGATGCGTCGCCTCGCGCTCCACCGGGATCGGCCGCGAGATCGCGTGGTAATAGGGGGCGACGTTGCCCTCGCGCTCGAGCTTGTCGACGAGGAAGCGGATCGCGTCGAAATTCTCGGCATGGATCATGACAAGCGCGCCCGTGCGGCGGGCGACCGACATCACTTCGAGCATCTCGAAATCGGTGAGGGCCATGCCCTCGTAGGTCATGAACACCTTGAAGGACGTGTAGCCGTCCTCGACGAGGGCCGGCAGTTCCTGGCCCAGCACCTGCTCGGTCGGATCCGCGATCACGAGGTGGAAGGAGACGTCGACGTAGCACTGCCCATCCGCCTCCGCATGATAGATCTTGAGGGCCTCGCGGAGCGTCTGCCCCTTCTGCTGGACGCAGAATGGCAGCACGGTCGTGTTTCCGCCGAACGCGGCCGAGCGCGTGCCGCTCTCGAAGCCATCGGCCATGACGATGCCGGGCCCTGAAGGTTGGGCGAAATGGACATGGCTGTCGATGCCGCCGGGCAGGACGAGGCGGCCGGTCGCGTCGATCACCTCGCCGGCTTCGCCGAGATCGTGGCCCAGCGCCGCGATACGGCCATCCCGGATACCGATGTCACAGGAGAAGGTGTCGGACGCGGTGGCGATCGTGCCGCCGCTGATGATCGTGTCGTAGCTCGGCATCGAAACCCGCTCTCTCCCACCCGGGGCAGGCGGCATCGATGCCGCTCCCGGGTCGAGCACGCAAGAGCGGTGCTCGGAATACGCGGGCGAGCCTCAGCTCGGCGGCTGAAGCGCTGCCATGGTCATGCGGTCGGGGCCGAGATCCTCGATCTGCTCGACGGCCAGGAGTTCGGACAGGCGCACGCGGGCGCGATTGACGCGGCTCTTCACCGTGCCGATGGCGCAGCCCATGATCGCGGCCGTCTCCTCGTACGAGAAGCCCTGCGCCCCGACGAGCAGCAGCGCCTCACGCTGGTCCGGAGCGAGTCGGGCCAGGGCAGTGCGGAAATCGTTCATGTCCGCCCGGCCGTCCTGCTCGGGCAAGCTCGACAGCCGGCCGGCGTAGGCCCCGTCCACGTCCTCGACCTCGCGCTTCCCCTTGCGGAGGTTGGAGAAATACAGGTTGCGCAAGATGGTGAAGAGCCAGGCGTTCAGGTTCGTGCCACGCTCGAATCGGTCGATCGCGGCCCAGGCGCGCATAATCGTATCCTGAACGAGGTCGTCCGCCTTATCCACGTTCCCGCACAGCGAGATCGCGAACGCCCGAAGGCTCGGCAGCGCCGCGAGCATCTGGTCGCGGATTGCCGGTTCAACATTCATTCCGCCTCGAATCCCCTATGCGTGACCGCGCGCGTGGTCGGCCCAGCGCGATATAGGGGCGTTTCCGTCGGATTGACACCCGGTCGGCGCCACCGGGCGCCCCGGTTCACTCCGTTACGGTCAGGCTGCCGCCCCAGGCCTGGTCATACTCGGCCATCACGTGTCGGTACGAGCGCACCGCATCATCCCGGTGGCGGGTGCTCTCAGGCTTCAGCATGAAGAGAAGGAGCGACCGGCCTGTCACGGCGTAATCGTGTCCGAAGCTGAACACCGGCGATTCCTCGAGGTCAGGCTGGTTCGTATCGACCAGACAGACCCATTCCCGGCCTCCCGCCGCCTCCGGCAGCTTGAAGTTCACCACGTCGTGATAGGAGTTCACGATCAGCAGGAGGGTTGAATCGGTGCCCGGACGGCGAATGCCGGTCGGCTGCGCGCGCCCGTCGAGCAAGGCGCCAAAGCACCGTGCGTTGCTGTCGGTCCAGTTCTCGTCCGCCATCTCCTCGCCGGTCGTCGTGAGCCAGCTCACGTCCTTGACGCCGAGCGTCTCGTCGAACGCGCCGTCGAGGAACCGTCCGCGGCGAAGCATCGGAAGGGCCTGTCGCAACGCGATCATGCGGCGGGTGAACTCGGCGAGGTCGCGGCCCTCCTCGTCCATCTCCCAGTTGATCCAGCCGATCTCGCTGTCCTGCCCATAGGCATTGTTGTTGCCGTTCTGCGTGCGGCCGAACTCGTCCCCGGCCAGCAGCATCGGTGTGCCGCGCGAGAGGAACAGCGTCGCCAGGAAGTTGCGCATCTGCCGCATACGGACGGCCCGGATCTCGGCGTCCTCCGTCGGACCCTCGACGCCGTGGTTGAACGACAGGTTGTTGGAGTGACCGTCGCGGTTGTCTTCGCCGTTCGCCTCGTTGTGCTTGTCGTTGTAGGAAACGGTGTCGCGCAGCGTGAAACCGTCATGGGCCGTGATGAAGTTCACGCTCGCCCAGGGCTTGCGCCCACGCTTGTTGAACTTGTCGGCCGAGCCCGTGATGCGGGAGGCCATCTCCGGCAACTGGCCCTCGTCGCCCTTCCAATAGGCCCGCACGGTATCGCGGTACCGATCGTTCCACTCCGCCCAGCCGGGCGGGAAGCCGCCGACCTGATAGCCGCCCGGGCCGCAATCCCACGGTTCGGCGATCAGCTTCACGGAGGAGAGGACGGGATCCTGGCGGCAGGAATCCAGGAAGCCACCGCCTTCGTCGAAGCCGTATGGCTCGCGGCCGAGGATGGTCGCAAGGTCGAACCGGAACCCGTCGACGTGCATCTCCTGCGCCCAGTAGCGCAGGGAATCCGTGACCATCTGCAGGACGCGCGGATGGCTGAGGTTCAGCGTGTTCCCCGTCC
>CAXUKK010000270.1:1933-4695 GCA_964251455.1 uncultured Enterovirga sp. | reverse complement strand
TCCTGTACCTGCATCTCGACCCCGAGGGCTGCTTCGCGGCCGCCGGGTTCTGGCGCCCCGAGCCTGACGAGACCCTCGCCATCCGCCGGGCGATCGCGGGCAAGCCCGCGGCCTTCCGCGACATGGTCGCGAGGCTCGATACCGCCGGGCTGGCGCTCGGCGACGGCGATCCGCTTGCGCGCCTGCCGAAAGGCTTCGAAGCTGTAGCCGAGCCGGACCTCGCAGACGCAATCCGAATGCGGAACATCCTCGTGCGACGCGCCCTCCCGGCGCCGGCGATCTGCTCGCCGGAGCTCATGCAAGACCTCGTCCGGTTCGCGCGCGAGGCGGAACCGCTCCTCCGCTTCGGCTGGGCGGCGCTCGACGGGCATCGACCCGCCTGACCACCCGGGCTTGGCGCGCGATGCCCTGCCCCGCATAGTCCCCGTCGCGGAGGATCCTCATGCAGGCGCTCTTTATCGGTCAGGCCTATATCGACGTCACCTTCATCACCGATCACATCCCGACCGGCGACGACAAGATGGTGGCGGAGGATTACGCGATCTCGTTCGGCGGCAACGCCGTCACGGCCGGGTTCTGCTGCGCCAAGCTCGGGATCGCGCCCGATCTCCTCGCCTCCGTGGCGGACGATTGGCTCGGCCGCATGTTCATCGACATGGCGGCCCGGTACGGCATCTCGGTCCACCACCGGAAGGTGCGGGAATCCTCGCTCTCCTTCATCATGCCGCAGGGCGGGAAGCGCGCGATCGTGCGGTGCCGGGACGACGATTACCTGCACCCCGTGCCGCCCCTGAACCTCGACGGCGCGCGCGGCCTGCACCTAGACGGGCATCAGCCCGACGCCGCGATCCACTACGCCAAGATCTTCCGCGACGCCGGCGTGCTGACCTCGCTCGATGGCGGCGGCCTCCGCACGAACACTCACGAGCTCCTCGGCCTGATCGACGTGGCGGTCGTCGCCGAACGCCTGTGCGAGCAGATGAGCCTGGATGCGGCCGGCATGCTCGACTACCTGCAGGGCCGCGGCTGCCGGATCGGCGCCGTGACGCGGGGCGCGGACGGGATGGTCTGGTACGACGAGACCGGCGAGCGCCGCCACCTGCCCTCGCTCGCCGTGCCGCCGCAGCGGGTCGTCGACACCAACGGCGCGGGCGACATCTTCCACGGCGCCTACATGTATTCCGCCATGGCCCGGCACGACCTGCCCTGGATCGACCATTTCACCTTCGCGCGCGCCGCCTCGGCCCACGCGATCCAGCATCTCGGCAACGAGGCGAGCATCCCGAGCCTGCGCGACATCGACGTCGCGACGCAGACATGGCCCGTGAGCCGGGCACGTGCGGCGGCCGCGGCGTGACGGTACACAGGGCGTCCGCTCGCCCCGGCGAAAGCCGGGGACCAGGGTCGGGCGAAACCAGATGCCGGCCTTCGCCGGCATGAGCGGATCGGTGCACGCATGAACCCCTTCACCCTCCACGTCCCGGACGAAGACCTTGCCGACCTGAAGGAGCGGCTCGCGCGGACGCGCTTTGCCGATCAGCCTCCGGGCACGCCCTGGGCCTACGGCACCGATGGCGGCTGGCTGCGGGAGACGCTGGCCTATTGGCGCGACGGGTTCGACTGGCGCGCCGCGGAGGCGCGTCTGAACGCGCTGCCCAACTACAAGGCCGCGATCGGCGGGATCGATCTCCACTTCCTGCACGTGCCCGGGAAGGGGCCGGCGCCTGCCCCGCTGCTCCTCTCGCATGGCTGGCCGGGATCGGTGTTCGAGTTCCTCGACATCATCCCGCGCCTGACCGATCCGGCCGCCTTCGGGGGCGATCCCGCGGATTCGTTCACGGTGGTCGCGCCCTCCCTGCCCGGCTACGGCCTGTCCTTCGCGCCCGGCCAGGAGCGGTTCGGCATCAATGCGATCGCGGATTGCTCTGCGGAGCTGATGACGGCGCTCGGCCACGAGCGCTTCTTCGCGCAGGGCGGCGATTGGGGCGCATCGATCACGACGCGTCTGGCCGTCGCGCATCGCGAGCGCATTCTTGGGATCCACCTCAACATGATGCCGGTCGGCCGCGACCGGAGCGCGCTCGGCGAGCGCACGCCCGCCGAGGTGCAGTACGGGAAGGAGCTCGAGGCTTGGCTCAAGGACGAGACGGGCTACCAGCAGATCCAGGGCACCAAGCCGGACACCCTCGCCTTCGCGCTGGCGGATTCGCCGGCCGGGCTCGCGGCCTGGATCGGCGAGAAGTTCCACCGCTGGTCCGATCACGACGGGGACCTCTGGTCGGCGATCCCGCGCGACCACGGCCTCGCCGACATCGCGCTCTACTGGTTCACGGGCGCGATCGGCTCGTCGTTCTGGCCCTATTACGTCCGCATCCACGGCGAGCGGCCGTTCGCGCCGGATGCCACGATCGACGTGCCGACGGGCTACGCGGCCTTCCCGCGCGAGATCCTGCGGCCGCCGCGCTCGCTGGCCGAGAAGACGTTCACGAATATCCAACGCTGGACCGTGATGGAGAAGGGCGGCCATTTCGCCGCGCTCGAGCAACCCGAGGCGCTGGCCCGTGACATCGTCGCTTTCGCCCGCCCTCTCCGTGCCTGACCGGCCGACGGTGCTGCGGTCGTATCTCCGCGAGCTCTACGAGGGCGACACGGAGCGGGCGCACCGCTTCCGCTACGGCCTCCTCGCGTTCGACGTCGCGACGATCGTCTTCATCGTCACGACGTCCTTCGTGCCTGACTGGCCGGGCGTCAAAATCCTCGAC
>CAXUKK010000270.1:0-1923 GCA_964251455.1 uncultured Enterovirga sp. | reverse complement strand
GGCTCGTCGTGCTGGTCGATTTCTTCGGTCGCCTCTACGGCAGCCGGAGCCGCTGGCGCGAGCTAACCCACCCGACGACATGGGCGGACGCCGTCGCGCTCGTGTCGTTCCTGATCGCTCCCCTCGTCGGAGAAGGCGCGGGGTTCCTGCGCGTCCTGCGGACCCTTCGCCTGCTGCGGAACTACCAGATCCTAGCGCGGCTGCGACGGGACAGCCCGATGTTCCGCGGCAACGAGGAGGCCATCCTCGCGATCACGAACCTGTTCGTGTTCATCTTCGTCATGACGGGGATCGTCTACGCGACGCAGCACCGCCAGAACCCGAACATCCACAATTTCGTCGATGCGCTCTACTTCACCGTGACCTCGCTCACGACGACCGGCTACGGCGACATCGTCCTCAAGGACACGACCGGGCGGCTGATCTCCGTCGTGATCATGATCTTCGGCGTGACCCTATTCCTGCGGCTGGCCCAGATCCTGTTCCGGCCGAACAAGGTGCGCTTTCCCTGCCCGACCTGCGCACTGCAGCGGCACGACCCGGACGCCGTCCACTGCAAGGCCTGCGGAACGGTCCTCAACATTCCCGACGAGGGCAGTTGAGCCTCATTCGGCAGGCTCGACCCGGGTCCGGCACGCCCGCGCGATCCGGCTGATCGCCGCCTGCCCCTCAGGCGCGAGGCGCTCGCGGAGGAAGTCGGTCCAGAGCCCCTGCGCCTGCATGTCGGCGATCGTGCAGCCGCACACGGCACGCGCGGTCGCCTCGGACATGCCGGCCTGCACGTAGCTGACCGGGCAGGAGCGCTCGACGCGTGCCGCGACCACGGACAGGTTCGGGCCGGTCAATTGGACGATGCCGAAGAGGGCGCCGAACAGCAGCGGCTGGTGCAGGAGATAGATCGCGAGGCTGTGCCGCCCCGCCCAGGCGAGCGCGCGGGCGACGGGCGAGCGGACCGGCGCGGAATGCTCCGCGAGCCGTCCGCGCCCCTGGATGCCGAGCGCCACGCCGGCGAACACGAAGGCGGCCCAGGGGAAGAGCGGCACCCAGTCGTTCGTGATCGGCGGCCGGGCCGCGAGCCCCAGGAAGGCGAGCGCCGGAACCTCGAACGCGCCGCCGCCGAGGACGAGCGGCGCGGACGCCATCAGCATGGCAATGCCGCCCGAGGCCCAGGCGGGCGCCTGCGTGAACGGCACGGCGAGAAGGCTCGCCAGCGTGATCGCGTGCAGGATTCCGAAAAAGATGTAGCTCTCCGGGAAGGCCACATAGGTCCCGACCGTGATGAGGAGCGACGCCGCCGCGACCGTCGCGAGCCGGCGCCAGAAGGGACGCCACCGGATCCGGCCCGGATGGGCGAGCGCGAGCCCGATCCCGACGAGGAGGAGGAAGCTCGCCGCGATGACCCTGGCGAAGGCGCGCCAGCCGGGCTCGGCCGTGACCTCCACGGCGATCAGGCGCAGCTCCGACAGGTCCCAGCTCAGATGGTAGACGACCATCGCGGCGACCGCGACGCCGCGCGCGACGTCGATGGCCGGGGCGCGGGGGCGCGCGGAGGCCGCCCCGCCTTCCAGGGCCGCGTTGCTGAAACGGATCAAGGCCTTGGGATCACTCTCCGGCGAGGTCGCTTGCGCGTTCTCGCCTGCAGGCGGAGGCGTGCCTATATCGGCTTCGATGCAGAACGACCACGACGACACCATCGCAGAGAGCTCCGGCGAGCTCGGCGCAATGATCGCGCGCGCCCGGAACGTCGTCGCCTTCACGGGCGCCGGCATCTCGACCGAAAGCGGCGTGCCGGACTTCCGCTCGCCAGGATCGCCCTGGCTGGCGAACAAGCCCATCGATTTCGCCGAGTGGCTCGCCACCGAGGAGGCTCGCATCGAGGGCTGGCGACGCAAGTTCACGATGGATGACATCTATCGTGGGGCG
>CAXUKK010000269.1:0-4708 GCA_964251455.1 uncultured Enterovirga sp. | reverse complement strand
GGGTCAGGATGAATCGGTCGCGCTCCGTCTGGAGAAAATAGTTGGAGTTCTCAACCCCTTCCGCGATGCCCTTGAACGAGAGCACCTCGCCGACATCGTACATGGCCAGAAAGCCGCGGAGGTCCTCGTCCGAGACCTCGGTGTAGACGGCCATGATGGAACCAGCTCTCGAGCGCCTCGGGGTGCCAGCCGGCGCGGACGGCACCTCCTCCCGTGCGAGGAGGACTCGCTCCTGTCAACCGAAGCCGGTCCTCGCGTCGCACGAAGCGGGACCCAACCGGCAGACGAACAATCCCCAGTCCGCGTTAACCCGACGCGAAGGCCCGGATGGCAGAGTCGCGTCCGGCATGTTGAGGGCGGGGATGAAGAGGTTTCTGCGCGACGAGACCGCCGCGACCGCGATCGAGTACGCCCTGATCGCCGGTCTGATCGCGATGGCGATCGTCGGCGGCGCCACGATGATCGGAACGAGCCTGAAGGGTTCGTACAATCAGGTCTCGTCGGGCTTCAGCTCGCGCTGATCATTCGGCCGCTTCTACCAGCGCCATGACCCGGCCGGCGCCCAAGTTGTCGAGGCTGTGCCGGATCTGATCGGCAAGCGCGTCCGCCAGCGCGTTCGGTTCCCGAAGGCCCTGCACCAGCCCGATCTTGCATGAGGGCAGCGGCGGAAACCCATCGCGCGCACCCAGGATGCGCATGCCGGGGCGGATCGCGCTCTCCGGAAGGACCGCAACCGCAAGACCGGCCAGCACCGCGGCGCCGACGGCGGTCGAGTTCCAACTGACATAGGCGACCCGGAAGCTGCGTCCTGTCTCCTCGAGAACCGAGACGGCGGACGCGCGCCAGTTGCAGTTCGCCCGGCCCAGCGCCAGCGGCAGCACCGCCTCGTCGTGAACGCAGTGACGGGCAGACGTGACCCAAAGCAGCTGCTCGGAGCGCACCACCTCGGAATTCCCGCGCCCGTCGACATGCGTGATGATGGCGAGATCGAGTTCGCCGTCACGCACCTTCTCGACCAGCATCGGGGTCGGCTCGCACACGACCGTGACTTCGGCGCGCGGATTCGAACGCGAGAAGGTGGCGAGGATCTCCGGCAGGTAGCGGTCGGCGTAATCGTCCGGCAGCCCTAGCCGGACACGCCCGACGAGGTCGGTCTCGGCGAAGCAGGCCACGCATTCGGTGTTCAGGCGCACGATGCGGCGGGCGTAGTCGAGCAGGCGCTCGCCGTCCTCCGTCAATTTCGATGCCCGCCCATCGCGCTCGAAGATGTCCCGCCCGAGCCGCTCCTCGAGCCGCTTCATCTGCATGGACACGGCGGACTGGGTCTTGTGGACGATGTCGGCCGCGCGCGTGAACGACCCGGTATCGGCGATCGCCAGGAACGTCCGGAGCTGATCGCTGTCCAGCATGTGAGGCATCGTTCCCTCCACATCAAAGCGCGTGATCGAAGACATCTCAATCATTCGCTTCACGAATATCACGTTAAAGCGCAACGTCCACTCGTCGAAGCAGCCGCTTCGAACCCGGCGCAGAGCGCAGGGTCAGCAAGGAGCCTGACCTCCAGGAGAGTGCGATGATTACGACCGAGACAGCATACACGCCAAAGCTCGGACCGGCCTTGTCCGCCCGTCGCTTCATGCAGTTCGTCATTCTCTCGATGACGGCCTTTGTCCGGGCGATCACGCACCGCCGCGAGGTGAGGCAACTGCTCGAGCTCGACGAGCGCTCGCTGCGGGATATCGGCCTCGTGCGCAGCGACGTGATCGGAGCGCTGGACCAGCCATGGGTCAAGGACCCGTCCGCCATCCTCTTGGTTCGATCCGTCGACCGGCGCAGTCGCCTACGCGCGCTCGCGACTGCAGCTCGGCGCGTGAAGGCTCGACCTCACGCCGAGGTGGGCTGCTGAGGGCGCCGGCCAGCCGCTACGGTCTGGCCGGACGTCGACGCCACGCAGATCAGCCGGACAGCGGCTTGCCGCCGTTCCCCTGCGGACGCCAAAGCCCGTCGAAGATCGCCTGAAGGCTTGCGGCATACTGGGACTGGACTTCGCGGCCTCCCTCGAACATCTCGGACAGGACGTGGAACGGGTTCGGCTGCGACGGCGGCGGCGGTGGCGGCGAGGCGTTCGGCAGGCCTTTCGAAAAAGCCTGCATGAAGCTCGTCCAGGGATCGGCGGGCGGGGCCGGCTTCGGCTTGGCCGCGCTCCCTCCCATCATGGTGCCCATCATTTCCATCCAGGCACCATAAGGGGTCCCGCCGGCATTCGCGGGCGGCCGCTCGGGAGGCGATACGGTGCGGAGCAGGTCGCTCCAGGTCCGCAGGAAATCGGACAGCCCTCGCACGTTCGTCTGGCGGAACAGGCCGCCCATGAGGATCGCGGCCAGGGAGGGCATCATCTGCTGCAGGACCTGCGCGCCGATGCCAGTCACGGCGGACGCTTGCCCGGCGACCTGCCGGCTCAGGTCAGTGGATCCGAAAAGCCGGTCAAGCACCTGCTGGCCGCTCGATTGCAGCAGGTTTCCTTGACCCGTTCCGTCGAAGAACGGGGCATAGCGTCCCGACGCCATCATCTCCAGGAGCGGCGCGAACAGGCTCGGGTTGGCCATGCTTCGCTGGAAGCCCAGGCTGAAGGCCGGCAACAGAGCCTCCATGGCGCGCTGCGTCTGGTCAGGATTGAGCCCGAACTGGCGGGAGAGATTGTCCATCGCCGACCCGCTCTGCGCCTGCCGGACGATGTCGAAGAGGTTTACCAAATCCTGTCTCCGCCCCGGCCGTCGCGAACAGCGCCCCGTGAGGCTTTAGCAACCTAGCACGGTCAACTGAAACGTGTTCAAGCTCGATCAGGTCGGCTGGCGGCGCGACGCGAGCGGAGTTGGACGGGAGCGGGCCGTGGCAAGGGCATGGGCCGGAAGCGCGAGGCTGGCGGGCCTGCGGAGAGGCGGAGGAGCCGTATTCGCGCGGTGGCTCCTCGCATCCGGACTTCTTCCGGTTTTTCCCGCGCGCGCGTTTCCCCACGATGTTGGTCCGTTGAGACGTGCCGAACGTGCTCCTCGGGGAGAGCGCCTCGGGCGCGGCTCGAAATCAAGTCTCACCTCCCATCAACTCGCACCCGTCCGCGCCCGCATGCGCGAGCATCTGGTCCTCACGTCGCTCCTCGTCCTGGTCGCGCTCAGCCGGGCGAGAACTTGGCGACGATCAAACCTCTTCTTTGGGGCAGCGAAGCGCGACGCCGGCCCGGCACCGCGGCCGGCACTGCCGACCGGGCTCGGGCAGGCAAGACGTCCCGCGGTCACAGCGTCCCTGACACGGAAGCCTGCCGCGGTACTCGCACCGCCCGCACGCAGCATGGCGGCCGTGAGCGGAGCTTTGCGGGCCCGCCGTCCGATCGCGACGGGTGCATTTCGCCGCGACGTCGTTCTGCTCGGCACGATCGCGGTCGTCGCACTCTTGGTCGTTCTCGCCGTGCCGCATATCCCCGGACTCCTGCAGCTGACGCAGCTGAGGGAGCCGGCAAGCCGGCCCGCAGGCTCCGCGACAGGACCGTCTTCGGCCTCTCTGACACCGGCACCGGAGCCGTCCCGAGAGGTCCGTCAGGCCGCATCGGCCAAGCTGCAGGACGAGCCCGCGTCACCGCTGCGAGGTGCGTTGCAGCTCGAGCCCTACCGGATCGCCTGGCCTTACGACATCGCGGACGGGCTGACCTTCGGGCCGGAAGGTGCGCTGAAGACCCGGCTCGCGGGACTCGAAGGTCCGGCCCGTGATGCAGTGTGCAACGACCGCAACGGCCAGCCTTGGGCCTGCGGGCTTCAGGCGCGGGCAGCCCTCAACAACGTCACGCGGCGCCAGAATCTCCTGTGTGACCCGATCGCCGAACCCACGGGCAGCACGGTTCCAGCGCGATGCCGGGGGGATCTCGACCTCGCCCGCGAACTGGTGCTCTCCGGGTTCGCCCGACCGACGGGTCGCGATCCGCAACTTGAGGCTGCAGCGCAGGAGGCGCAAGCCGCGGAACGCGGCCTCTGGAACGGCGGTTGGACGATCCGCATCACGGTCCGCTGACGACCGACAGGCGCCCGCATGAGCGGCGGGTTCCGGTGACAAGTCCCGGCTCCGAGTGCCGACATGCAGGCAACGCCGCGGCAACATCCGGCTCTTCCGGAACATCGTCGGGAAACATTCCGGGCTCACGCTTCTCCTCTGCCCGATGGGCGCGAGGCCAGACGATGCGTGCTCACCATACCCGACCCTGCCAGGCACCCGCCTGCAACGACAACGGCGTCGTTGCCGTCGTCCCGCGAGGGGTTGCACCGCGGGATATCCTCGCTGTCGCGCGACGCACCTGCGATCACGTCACCCTCCTCTACGTGGCGGACCGGTCCCTGCTCGTGACAGCTTCGCACGAGGCGCCGCGGGCCTCCGCCGCGGCGTAGAGCCCCCAAAAAGATGGTCAGTTAACGAATGTTAACCGCCAAGGTGAAACTCCGACCGGGTTCCGGGCTTTAGCCTCTACACGACGGAGGGAGGCCCGTTCATGATTGTCACGGAAAGCCGTGGAGTGTCGTGGAAAGGATATCCACGCTCGCGAGCGGCACAATTCGCGGGATTGCTGCAGGATTTCTACGAGGATCTGCTCGAGCAAGGCGTGCCGGAGCGGCTGGCGGCGCTCGTGCGCCAGCTTCCCGAGGACGGGGGCTCTGCTGCCGCGAAG
>CAXUKK010000268.1:3224-4725 GCA_964251455.1 uncultured Enterovirga sp. | reverse complement strand
GGACGTTTCTGAGTCGGCTCCGGGCGGGTTACGTCAGGGTAGAGACGGCCCTTGGGCGATCGTGGCCCGGCACTCGCCAAAGCCGATGGACGCATAATCCTGGCGGCGCCCGCGGCACCTCATAATGACCGTGTCGCCGTCCTCGAGGAAACGGCGTGTCTCGCCCGAAGGGAGATCGAACGGCTTGCGGCCCCCGTTCGTCGTCTCGAGCAGGCTGCCGAAGCCGCTCTCCTCGGGGGCCGAGATCGTGCCCGTCCCGAGGAGGTCGCCAGGCCGGAGGTTGCAGCCGCCGCTCGCATGATGGGTGACCAGCTGAGCTGCGGTCCAGTAGAGATGGCGCGCGTTCGAGATTGCGAGCCGATGCGGTGGCAGGCCTCGTTCCTTCATGGCCGCCGTCTCGATCAGCACCTCCAGCTCGATGTCCAGCGCGCCGGCGCCCTGGTCGGCAGCGTCGGACAGATAGGGCAGCGGGTCCGGATCGCCCTCCGGGCGGTTCGGCTGCGCGGTCCGGAACGGCGCCAGCGCTTCGGGCGTCACGATCCATGGCGAGATCGTCGTCGCAAAATTCTTGGCCAGGAACGGTCCGAGCGGCTGGTATTCCCAGCCCTGGATATCGCGCGCCGACCAGTCGTTCAGGAGGCAGAAGCCGGCGACGTGGTCGCCTGCTTCGCCGATCGGGATCGGCGCGCCCGGCGCATTCCCGGTCCCGATCCAGATGCCCATCTCGAGCTCGTAGTCGAGGTTGCGGGACGGGCCGAAGCTCGGGACGGTCTCGGACGCAGGCTTACGTTGACCGTTCGGGCGCCGGACGTCCCCTCCCGACACCGCGATCGAGGACGAGCGCCCGTGATAGCCGATCGGGACGTATTTGTAGTTCGGGAGCAGCGGGTTATCGGGCCGGAATTGCTGTCCGACATTCGTGGCGTGGTGGATGCCGGCGTAGAAGTCCGTGTAGTCGCCGACCTGGGCAGGCATGTGCATCGTGCAATCCGCGGCCCACCACAGCAGCGGCTCGGCGGCGGCCCGCTCGGGCGAGCCGAGGCCTAGGATCTCTGACAGCCTGGCCCGCAGCGCCCTGCGCGGACCGGTCCCGAGCGCCAGGAGAGCGTTGAGGGTGTCACCCGAGGCAGCCTCGGCCGCCCGGCGCGCTTCGCCATCGAACAGCCCGGCCGCGAGCGCCGCGTGAATGTCGAAGATCTCGTCGCCGATCGCCACCCCCGCCCGCGGCGCGCCGCCGTGGCGAGAGAAGATGCCGAAGGGCAGGTTCTGGATCGGGAAGTCCGAATGGCCGTTCGCAGATGTCGCCCAGCTCGTCAGGGCGGGATCGTGAGTTGCGTCGAGCGTTGCGATCATTCGCTTGTCCTTAGGCGGGTGACACGAGGCCCCGGCTTGAGCTGCGCTAGCCGCAGTCCATCGCCGCCGTCATCCTGAGGAGGCCGGCATCAGCAGGCCATCTCGACGGACGCGCGATCGTTCTGCAAAAGGCGAAGCGGAGACCGGC
>CAXUKK010000268.1:0-3214 GCA_964251455.1 uncultured Enterovirga sp. | reverse complement strand
CGCTGGAACTCGTCGAGCCCGGCCGCATAGGCGGAGACCTTCTGCGGGAAGCGCGTCTCGAACATGAAGGCCATGGTGCCTTCGAGCTTGTGCGGCTTCAGCTCCACATTCGAGGCCTTCTCGAACGCCTCCTCGTCCGGCCCGTGCGGCAGCATCGAGTTATGCAGCGAGACGCCGCCCGGCACGAAGCCTTCCGGCTTGGCGTCGTAGCGTCCGTAGATGAGCCCCATGAACTCGCTCATCACGTTCATGTGGTACCAGGGCGGCCGGAAGGTGTTCTCGGCGACCAGCCAGCGGTCTGGAAAGATGACGAAGTCGATGTTGGCCGTGCCGGGCGTGTCCGACGGCGAAGTCAGCACGGTGAAGATCGACGGATCGGCATGGTCGTAGAGGACCGGGCCGACCGGCGAGTAGCGGCGCAGGTCGTATTTGTAGGGCGCGTAGTTGCCGTGCCAGGCGACGACGTCGAGCGGCGAATGCTCGATGGCCGTGACCCAGAGATTGCCGCCCCACTTCACGAACAGCTTCGAGGGCGCATCGCGGTCCTCGTAGGCCGCCATCGGCGTGAGGAAGTCGCGCGGATTGGCGAGACAATTCGCGCCGATCGGACCCCGCTCCGGTACCGAGAAGGCACCGCCGTAATTCTCGCACAGATAGCCGCGCACCGGCCCGTCGGGGAGTTCGACGCGGATCTTCACGCCGCGCGGGATGACGGCGATCTCGCCCGGCTCGATGTCGATGACGCCGAACTCGGTCGCAATCCGCAGACGCCCTTCCTGCGGCACGAGCATCATCTCGCCGTCGGCGTTGTAGAAATACTCGTCCTGCATGGAGCGGGTCGCGAAGTAGAGATGCGCGCCCATGCCGGCCTGGCTGCCGGCATCGCCGGCCGTCGTCATCGTGCGCACGCCTTCCACGAAGGAGAGCGGCTCGCTCGGGATCGGCACCGGCGACCACCGCATCGGCGCGATCGGCACGTCGACCTCGTGCGCCGGCGCCGTGCGCCACAAGCCTATGTCTGCTTTCTCGAACGCGCCCCAATAGGCGACGGTCGGCCGGATGCGGTACAGCCATGAGCGCTCGTTCGTCGTGCGCGGCGCCGTGAACGGCGAGCCCGAGAGCTGCTCCGCATACAGCCCATAGGGGCATCTCTGCGGCGAGTTGCGGCCGATCGGGAGGGCGCCCGGCAATGCTTCCGTCTCGAAGCCGTTGCCGAAGCCCGACATGTAGCCGGGCTCGAGCGCGCTCTGGCCGGTGCGTCCCTGGTCGAGCGCGAAGCCCGACGGGTTCTGGACGTTCATGGGGCCGTCTCCTCGCGATTGTTCTTGCCCGAACGACAGCGTCGGTCAGGCCGGCTCCGTCTTTAACACCCCGCGGCGGATCTGGTCTTCCTCGATCGACTCGAACAGCGCCTTGAAGTTGCCCTCGCCGAAGCCGTCGTCGCCCTTGCGCTGGATGAACTCGAAGAAGATCGGCCCGATGGCGGTCTGGCCGAAGCGCTGCAGCAGAACCTTGGTGAAGCCGCCTTCGACGACACCCTCGCCATCGATCAGGATGCCGTCGCGGCGAAGTCGCGCCACATCCTCGCCGTGCGTCGGCAATCGCTTGTCGATGCGGGAATAGTAGACCTCGTTCGGAGCCGGCATGAACTCGACCCCGCGTGTCAGCAGAGTCTCGATCGAGTCGTAGAGGTCCTGCGACCCGAGTGCGACGTGCTGGATGCCTTCGCCTTTGTATTCCTTGAGGTATTCCTCGATCTGGCCCTGCTCGCCGGCATCCTCGTTGATCGGGATGCGGATCTTGCCGTCCGGGCTCGTCATGGCGCGGGAATGCAGGCCGGTATGCTTACCCGAGATGTCGAAGTAGCGGATCTGCCGGAAGTTGAAGAGCTTCTCGTAGAAGCCAGCCCACTCATTCAGGCGGCCGCGCTGCACGTTGTGCGTTAGGTGGTCGATATACCAGAGCCCGGCCCCTTCGGGGTGAGGGTCCGTCTCGCCCGTCCAGGCGAAATCGACGTCGTAGATCGAGCCTTTCTGGCCGTAGCGGTCGACGAGATAGATGTGCAGGCCGCCGATCCCCTCGATGACCGGGATCGAGAGTTCGCCGGCCGCAACCTCGCGCTCCACCGGCCTGGCACCGAGCGAAAGCGCCCGCTCGTAGGCCTGCTGCGCATCCACCACCCGGAAGGCCATGGCGGGAGCGGATGGACCATGCTCGGCCGCGAACCGGGCCGCGAAGGAACCCGGCTCGGCGTTCAGGATCAGGTTGATGTCGCCCTGCCGGTAGAGCGTGACGTTCTTCGACCGATGTTTGGCGACAGCCGAGAAGCCCATCTGCCGGAACAGCGTGTCGAGCTCGGCGGGATTCGGATGGCAGAATTCGACGAACTCGAACCCGTCCGTGCCCATCGGGTTCTCGTCCGAGATCGCGGGTGGTGGAGCGTCGTGCGGAAAGGGTCCCATGGAGGCCTCCGTGTTGTGGCGCCGAGCCTACACGGCTTTGGGGCCGAAGTTTGTATCGGCTTCCGCTCAGCCGTAGCTCGCCAGGATCAGCTCCGTCTTCCCACGGATATGCCGACGCATCACGGCCGCGAGGGCTTCGCCGTCGCGGGCGCGCAGGAGGCGCAGCATCGTGTCGTGCTCCTCGACGGCGCGCTGCCATTGCTCCGGCGTCTTGTGGGCGGCGTAACGCGCGCGCTGGATGCGGCCGGAGAGCGTGGCGTAGATGCCCTGCAGCGTCGCATTGCGCGATGCGGCCATGATCGCCTCGTGGATCTCGCGGTTCAGCGTGAAGTAGCCGACATTGTCTCCGGCCCTCCAGGCCTCGACCATGCGGGCGTGCTGCGCCGCGATGGCCTCGACCTCATCGTCCGTGACCGATCGGCAGGCGAGTTCGGCGGCCGTGGCTTCCAGCCCGGCCACAACCTCGATCACCTCGTCCGTCTCCTCCGGCGAGATCGACGCGACGCGTGCGCCCTTGTTCGGCAGGAGTTCGAGCAGCCCCTCCGTCGCCAGGATCTTGATTGCCTCCCGCAGCGGTGTGCGCGAGATGCCGAAGCGCTCGGACAACTCGAGCTCGTTCACCCGCGCGCGCGGCGCGAGCTCCCCTTCGCGGATAAGCGCGCGAAGCCGATCCGCCACCTCGTCGTGCAGGTAGCGCTTGCTGATCGGGGCGTGCCGCAGCGCCTGGCTCATGCGGGCCTCAGCGCATCGTC
>CAXUKK010000267.1:0-4756 GCA_964251455.1 uncultured Enterovirga sp. | reverse complement strand
CGAGATCGGTGGCGAGCGACTCGGTCGGCAGGTCCGTCAGCAGGATGGCGTGCAGGCCCTCGCTACACGGAGCGAGATCGTCCCAGCCGAGATTGCAGCCGCCCTTGCCCGCGCGCGCCTTGCCGAGGGAGAGAAGCCGCGTCAGACACGAATAGGCGGCGCGGTCGGTCGGGTAGACGAGAAGCGAGGCGCCCCGTTCGGTGTCCGGCACCTCGTCGCCTGGCTTGAAGCGCCCGGGATCGCGAACGAGATCGAGCCGCGTGCCGACGATCATCCGCACGCCCGTCGTCTTCGCCGCCTCCCAGCAGCGCACGATGCCGGCGAGCGAGCCGCGATCGACGATCCCGAGCGCCGGAATGCCGAGCAGCGCCGCCGCCGCGAACAGCTCCTCCGGCGAGGAGGCACCGCGCGGAAAGGAGAAGTGGGTCGTGACCTGAAGCTCGGGGATCAGGATCGCCGGACCTGTCCAGCGCCGGGTCGCAATCCGCTCATGCGAAGCGCCCGTGCAGCCACCAGCGGGTGCCTTGGGGCGCGGGGGCGTTGCGGAAGAGCCAGAAGCGTCGGCCCTGCTCGTCCTCGAGGCGGTAATAGTCCCGCAACTCGCCCGTTTCCGCGTCCGAGCGCCACCATTCCCCATGCACCCGCTCGGGGCCGTCGGCCGAGCGCACGCGGTAATGGACGCGGCGCCAGACGAAGCTCCTCGGCGGGTAATCAGGCAGGAGCGCCATCGCCTGGACCTCCTCCGGCGGATCGATGATGCGTGAGGGACGCGGCAGGGCTTCGGGCCAGGATCCGCCCGTCGTCGGCGCAAGGGCCGGGATCCGCTTGACCGAGCGTTCGGGCACGCGGCTCTCGACGGGCGCCGCACGGAACACGCGCTCGGTCCCGAGCCGGACGCCGAGCCTGTCGACCAGCGGGGCCAAGGCCGCCGCATCGCGGATCTCGGCATCGAGCGTCGCGACAGCCTCCGCCTGCCGCTCGCGGAGCGGCTCCACGCGAGAGGCGAGGAGCGTCATCTCGTCGATGCCGAAACCCGGATCGACGGTCGCCAGCCGTTCGCCGACGAGCCGGACGCAATGAGCCGGGTCGCGCGTCGGCAGCGAGGCACCGACCCGGAGCGCGATCGGCTGCCCGTCCACCCGGCGCAGGATCGCATCCAGGAGCCGCAGGCCTTCGCCGCGCCGCTCCAACTCGCGGCAGAGTTGCCCGGCCAGTTGCGCGAGGGCGGCCGCGAGCCCGTCGAGATGGCCGAGCGGCTCGGGGAAGGCGAGGCGAACCCGTGCCATCTCGCGCGGTACGATCGGGGTGAGCGGATCGGGTGCAAGGCCGACCACGCGCTCGTAGCGCTCGAAGAGGGATCGGCCGAAGCGCCGCGTCAGCTGCGCACGGGGTAGGGCGGCGAGCTGCCCGACCTGCTCCACGCCGAGAAGCGCCAAAGCCCGGCACGTTTCGGGCTCGAGGCGCAAGGCCGCGACCGCAAGCGGAGCCATGACGGTCGCTGCGGCCCCGAGCGGCACGATCCCGCCGCCGCCGAAGCGTGCCATCGCCCAGGCCGCGCCGGGCGTGTCGGCCAGCGCTGCATGCGCCCCGAACCCGGATCGCCGAACACGGCGCAGGAGATCGCGCACCGCGCCGGCCTCGCTGCCGAAAAGATGGCTCGATCCGTCGAGATCGATCAGCACGCCGTCCGGCGGGTCGGCCTGGACCACGGGCGAGTAGCGCAGGCACCAGCGGGCGAGTTCGCCGAGCGCCGCTCGGTCGGCCTCCGGCTCCGCTTCGACTACGACCAGGTTCGGGACGGATGCCTGGGCGTGTGCGATCGTCTGTCCGGGCCGGAGCCCGATCGCGAGCGCCGCCTCATCGGCGGCCGCGACCAGCCGCCGCGATCCGTCGCGGACCGCCGTCACCGTCGGCCGCGAAGGGGAGGGGACGTCCGCTGCCGCCGCGCTCCGTTGCGGCCGGGCGAGCCTCGCGATCCGATCGGTCGGAAAGGTCGGCAGGAAGAGCGAGACGACCCTTGGCATCGCAAGCCTCGAGAACCCAGGAATGCGGCTCGGCGCCGCGGCAGCGGAGAAGCTCGACATGCCAGCGGGCGCGGGCGAGCCCGGGCACGGCGGGTGCCGGAGATGGAGCCGGCCTGATGTGCCAGCGGGTGAAGGCGGCGTTCGGCTCGCAGGCCGAGGCGCGTTCCGCATCGTTGCGCCAGCGCCGCAGCGCGAAGGCCGGAACGCCGGAGCTTTCGGCCGCAAGCTGCAGGCGGCGGGAGGCGACGAGGGAGAGGTGCGCCACCTCGCCCACCACGCCGCCGAGCCCGCCATGGCGGAGCGCCTCCTCCATGGCGGGTAGGACTTCGGCATCCTTCCAGGTCTCGACATAGATGACCCGGTCCGGATGCAGGCCGACGCCGGCGAGGGCGGGCGCGAACAGGTCGCGTCCACGGAGGCACCAGAGGATCGTGCCTCGGGTCCGGGCGAGGCAGCCGCCGATGAAGAGTGTCGCGGCAGCCACATGCTCCGCTTCGAGCCCGCCTTCGGCGAATTCGTGCAGGGTGCCGAGCGGCAGCCCGCCCCAGGGAAGATGCTTGTCCAGCGCCTCGATCTCGAAGGCCAAAGCGCCGCGTTTCGCCCGCGCCGAACGGTCGAGCGAGACGATCCGACGGCGCAGATCGGACAAAGCGGGATTGTGCCCGGCATGCTGCATGCCTTGCTCGAAAAGGGGTTGCGGTGGCGTTGTTCTTATTTTGTTCTCATCGTCTCTCCCGAGTCAATCGGCCGCGGAAGCGCATTGCGGATCCCACCGCAGCCCTGTCCGTCTCGCCTTCGCCAGCCCGGTATGGTAGCCAGCCCGGCTCCGGGCGTGTGCCCGCCCTGAGACGGACATGGACGAGTTTATTCGCGAGGTCGACGAGGAGTATCGTCGGCAGCGCATCGCAGAGATCTGGAAGCGCTACAGCGCGCTGATCGTCGGCCTCGCATTCCTGTTGGTCGCCGGGGTCGCCGGCTGGCGCTATTGGCAGCACCTCGAAGTGCAACGTTCGGAGGCCGCTTCGTCGCGCTACGAGGCCGCTCTGAAGCTGGCTCGCGACGGCAAGCCCGAGGAGGCCGAGAAGGCGTTTTCGGCGATCGCGGCCGATGCGCCCGGCGGATACCGCGTGCTTGCACGGTTCCGGGCCGCCGGGGAAGCCGGCAAGGCCGATCCTGCAGCCGGCGCCAAGGCGTACGATGCGATCGCCAATGACGGCTCGGCAGAAGGCCACCTGCGCGACCTGGCGCGGCTCCGCGCCGCGATGCTTCGCCTCAACGGCAGCGATGCCCAGGCTGCATTGAGCGACTTGGAAAAGCTTGCCGTCCCGACCAACCCGTGGCGTCACACGTCGCGGGAGCTTCTCGGCCTCGCCGCCCTGAAGCGCGGCGACACGGATGGCGCAAGCCGCTGGTTCGACCAGATCGCCACCGACCGCGACACCCCGCAGGGGCTGCGCTCACGGCTCGAAATCTACACGGCGCTCGCTGCGGGCGGTGCCGTCCAGACGACGCAATAGACAGGACATCACGATGCGGACGGTCGCGATCATCGGCCGGCCTAATGTCGGCAAGTCGACGCTGTTCAACAGGCTCGTCGGGCAGAAGCTCGCGCTCGTCGATGACCGGCCGGGCGTCACGCGTGACCGGCGCGAGGGCGAGGCGGAACTCGGGCATCTCGCCTTCCGCATCATCGACACGGCGGGCCTCGAACAGGCCGAGCCGGGCTCGTTATCGGATCGGATGCAGCAGCAGACCGAAACCGCGATCGACGAAGCTGATCTGATCCTGTTCGTCGTCGATGCACGTGCGGGCATCCTCCCAGCCGACCAGACTTTCGCGGAACTTGTCCGGCGTTCGGGCAAGCCCGTCGTGCTCCTCGCCAACAAGGCCGAGGGCCGGGGCGGGACGGCTGGTGCATACGATGCCTTCTCGCTTGGGCTCGGAAACCCAGTCCCGATCTCGGCCGAGCACGCCGAGGGCATGGGCGACCTGCTCGAGGCGATCGAGGAGTTCGTCGACGAGGCCGAGGACGACGACGAGGACCGCGCCGGCAAGCCGCTGCGCGTCGCGATCGTCGGGCGTCCGAATGCCGGCAAGTCGACGCTCGTCAACCGCATGATCGGATCGGAGCGCCTTCTGACCGGCCCCGAGGCCGGCATCACGCGCGACACGATCTCCGTCGACTGGCAATGGCGCGACCAGCCGATCCGACTCTTCGACACGGCTGGTTTGCGCAAGCGGGCGAGGGGCGAGGACAAGCTCGAGAAGCTGTCCGTCGCCGACGCGCTGCGTGCGATCCGCTTCGCCGAGGTCGTCGTCGTACTCCTCGATGCGACGATCCCGTTCGAGAAGCAGGATCTCTCGATCGTCGATCTCATCGAGAGCGAAGGCCGGGCGGTGGTCATGGGGCTCAACAAGTGGGATCTCGTCGCCGACAAGCCCGGTCTGCTGAGGAACCTGCGTATCGAGGCTGAGCGCCTCCTGCCGCAGGTGAAGGGCGCGCCCGTGGTGCCGCTATCAGGCCTTGCCGGCGAAGGCCTCGACCGGCTCATGGCGGCCGTGATCCAGACGTCCGAGGTGTGGAACCGGCGTGTCGCGACCGCTCCGCTCAACGACTGGCTGTCGGAAGCGCTGTCCGCTCACGCTCCGCCGGCCGTATCGGGCAGGCGCATCAAGATTCGCTACATGACCCAGGTGAAGGCGCGGCCGCCGCACTTCGCCCTGTTCGGAAA
>CAXUKK010000266.1:2022-4757 GCA_964251455.1 uncultured Enterovirga sp. | reverse complement strand
GCACCCTCCTGAGCGAGGGGTCGATCCTCTATCTCTACCATCGGCCTGTCATCATCGCGCACACGGCCCGGCTCGAGGGCTTCAAGCCATATCCGGACGGGCTCGTCCGCGTGGTCGGGTTGACGATGAACAAGTGAGAGTGCCGCGAACTTCGCTCTCGGTGCTCGTCATTCCGGGGCCCGCGGAGCGGGAACCCGGAACCCCCGGTTGGGCTGCGGTGCCTCGTCGTGGGTTCCGGGCTCTTGCCTGCGGCGAGCCCCGGAATGACAGCCGATCACACGATCTCGCCGCTCTCAGTCCGCTCGACTCCCGCCGACGCCATCTCTGTCCAGGCGGCCGCGAGCGAGCCGTTGAGGTCGATGGCGCGGCAGGCATCCTCGATGACGAATACGTCGAACCCGGCCTTCCTGGCATCGAGCGCCGACCAGGCGACGCAGAAATCGGTCGCGAGCCCGGCCACGAAGACGCGCGAGATGCCACGCTCCTTGAGGTAGCCGGCGAGCCCGGTCTTCGTCGTGCCGTCGGCTTCGACGAAGGCCGAGTAGCTGTCGATGCCGGGGTTGAAGCCCTTGCGGATCACGAGTTGAGCATGCGGGACCTTGAGGCCGGGCGACAGCTCGGCGCCGTCGGTGCCCTGGACGCAATGGTCCGGCCACAGCACCTGCTGGCCGTAGGGCATGGTCACGGTCTCGAACGGCTTCTTGCCGGCATGGGCGGAGGCGAAAGAGGCGTGGCCCGGGGTGTGCCAATCCTGCGTGACGACGACGTTCCTGAACTTCGCCGCGAGTGCGTTGATCACCGGCACGACGGCATCGCCGTCCTTCACGGCGAGCGATCCGCCGGGAAGGAAACAGTTCTGCACGTCGATGACGAGAAGGACGTCGCGATCGGTCGGGCTGACATGGGCCATGGCGTGCCTCGGAACGGTGAGCGGGAGCGCGGCGGCTCCCAGCATGGCGAGAAACTGCCTGCGACAATGCCCCATGACCGAGCCCTCCGGATGACGAAAGCGTGCCTTCGCTTCGGGCCCGACGCAAGCATCGCGCGTGCCGCTGTCGCGAGGGCGGCCTGACATGCTCGCCCTCCTCGGACGCCGCCTCGTCCAGCTCCTTCCGACGCTGTTCTTCGTGTCGATCATCATCTTCGGGCTGCAGCAGCTGCTGCCCGGCGATCCGGCGCTCGCCATGGCCGGCGAGGACAAGGATCCGGAGGTCATCGCCCAGATCCGTGCGCGCTATCACCTCGATCAGCCGATCCCGGTGCAATACCTGTTCTGGATCAAGGGCGTGCTCTCGGGCGATCTCGGCCAGTCGATCCGGCTGAACGTGCCGGTGCTCGACCTCATCGCGCAGAAGCTGCCCGTGACGCTGCAGCTTGCCGTGATGGCCATGATCATCGCGCTGGCCATCGGCGTCACGGCGGGCATCGTTTCGGCCGTCGCGAAGGGCACCTGGGTCGATTACCTCGTCAGCGTGGTGTCGATGGTCGGCATCTCGACGCCGAATTTCTGGCTCGGGATCATGCTGATCTTCGTGTTCGCTGTGTCGCTCGGCTGGCTGCCGGCCTCAGGCTACGTGAGCCCGTTCGAGGATCCGTGGCAGAGTTTCGCGACCACCATCATGCCGGCCTTCGTGCTCGGGAACGCGATCGCGGGCGTGCTGATGCGGCATACGCGGGGCGCGATGCTCCAGGCACTGTCCAGCGACTACGTCCGCACCGCCCGGGCCAAGGGCCTGCCCGGCCGGATCGTCGTCCTGCGGCACGCGATGCGCAATGCGCTCACGCCGATCATCACCCTCGGCGCGCTCGAGTTCGGGACGCTTCTCTCGGGCGCGGTGCTGACGGAGCAGATCTTCACCATCCCGGGTTTCGGCAAGCTGATCGTCGATGCGGTGTTCAACCGCGATTACGCAGTCGTGCAAGGCGTCGTGCTCGTGACCGCGACGAGCTACATCGCGCTCAACCTCCTCGCCGACCTCGGCTACGTTCTGGCGAACCCGAGGCTGCGCACGTGAGCCAGCCCCGCACCCCCGCCGGGCAGGCCTGGGCGAGGCTCCGGACGCGGCACTCGGCCATGGTCGGGCTCGCCGTCGTCGCGCTCGTGATCGCGGTCGCGCTGCTGGCACCCGTCATCGCGCCCTACGACCCCACGGCACAAAGCTACTCGACCATCCGCAAGCCGCCGACCGGCGCGCATTGGTTCGGGACGGACGAGGTCGGCCGCGACGTCCTCGCCCGCATCATCTACGGCGCGCGCGCCTCGCTCGCAGCCGGGCTCGTCTCGGTCGCCATCGCGATCGGCATCGGCGTGCCGCTCGGGCTCCTGTCCGGCTATCTCGGCGGGCTGGTCGACGGCCTTATCAGCCGGCTCACGGATGCCATGCTGGCCTGCCCGTTCCTGATCCTCGCCATTGCACTCGCGGCCTTCCTCGGCCCGAGCCTGACGAACGCCATGATCGCGATCGGCATCACGGCGACGCCGATCTTCATCCGGCTGACGCGCGGCCAGGTGCTGACCGTAAAATCGGAACTCTATGTCGAAGCGGCGCGGGCCGCGGGCATCCGCTCCTGGCGCATCGCGGTCGAGCACGTGCTGCCGAACGTCCTGCCGCAACTGCTCGTCCAGGCGAGCCTCACGGTCGCGACCGCCATCATCGCGGAGGCGAGCCTTTCCTTCCTCGGGCTCGGGCAGCAGCCGCCCGCGCCATCCTGGGGCGCGATGCTGAACACGGCGC
>CAXUKK010000266.1:0-2012 GCA_964251455.1 uncultured Enterovirga sp. | reverse complement strand
ATGCGCCCTGGATGGCGATCTATCCAGGGCTGGCGATCTTCGTGACGGTTCTGTCCTTCAACCTCCTCGGCGACGGCTTGCGGGATGCGCTCGACCCGCGCGCAAAGTAGGCCCGAACGGTCGTCGACCCCGCTGCGACCCGCTGGTATGAGCGCTTCCCCATGACTTTCTCGGCGCTCGATTCCGAACTCGTCGGCCCGCTCTTCGCCACGGCCGCCATGCGGGTGGTCTTCTCCGATCGCGCGCGGCTCGCCGCCATGCTTCGCGTGGAGGCGGCGCTCGCCCGCGCGGAAGCCCGCCTGGGCCTGGTGCCGGAGGCGCTCGCGGGCGCGATCGAGGCGATCCCCGCGGACAGCTTCGACCTCGCCGAACTCGGTGAAGCCACGGCGCTTGCCGGCGTCCCGACGATCCCCTTCGTCAGCGCCGTCCGGAAGCGCCTGCCGAAGGACCTAGAGGCGGCCTTCCACAAGGGCGCGACCACCCAGGACATCCTCGACACGGCGCTGGTGTTGCAACTTGCCCGCGCCTTCGACCTGATGGCACGCGAGATCGACGGCATCCTGGCCGGCCTCGTCCGGCTCGCGGCCGAGCATCGGGCCACGCCTTGCGTCGGGCGTACCTATCGCCAGCAGGCCCAGCCGACGAGTTTCGGCTTCAAGGTCGCGATCTGGGCGGCCGGGATCGCCGAGGTCGCGGCGGAACTGCCCGACGTCCGACGGCGCGTCCTGCGCGCATCTCTCTCCGGGCCCGTGGGCACGCTGTCCGGCCTGAAGGAAAACGGTCCCGACGTCGCCGACGGCGTCGCCGCGGAACTCGGGCTGCACCCGGCGCCGATCGCCTGGCACACGCGCCGGGCCGGCATCGCGGGCACGGGCGCATGGCTCGCGATGCTCGTGGGTGCCCTGGCCAAGATGGCGACGGACATCGTCGACCTCGCCTCGACGGAGGTCGGCGAGGTTGCCGAGCCGCATGTGCCCGGCCGTGGCGGGTCCTCCGCCATGCCGCACAAGCGCAATCCGGTCTCCGCGACCGTGATCCTGTCGGCGCACGGTGCTGCCCCGGGTTTTGCGGCCATGCTGTTTGCCGCGATGTCCTCGGAGCACGAGCGGCCGGCCGGCGCCTGGCATGCCGAATGGCACCTCCTGCCGAGCCTGTTCGGCATGGCATCGGGCGCGCTCTCCGAAGCGCGGAGTCTCGCCGACGGCATGGTCCCGGATCCGCAGCGCATGCTGGTGAACCTCGATGCCACGAGAGGCCTCCTCTTCGCCGATGTCGTCGCCGCGAAGCTGTCGGCGAAACTCGGCGCCGGCGCATCGCACGAGACGCTCGAGCATGCGGCCGGACAGGTCCGCGACACGGGGCGCAGCCTGCGCGACGTCCTGGCCGGCGATCCGGCGAGCACGGCAGCGATCGGCGGCGACGAACTGGCGAGCGCTTTCGATCTCGGGCCCTCCGTCCAGGCGGCCGGGCCATGGATCGATCGCGTCCTCGCGGAGGTCGACCGCGTCAGACACACGCTCGCGCAGACGAGCCTCTAGGGAGCACAAATTCATGCCGATCATCCGCGCGAACGGCGTCGAGCTCTATTACGAGCTGTCGGGTCCGGAAGACGCTCCCGTGATCGCCTTTTTGAACTCGCTCGGCACGACGCTCGCGATGTGGGATGCGCAGGAAACTGCGCTGTCCGGTGCTTTCCGCTGCCTTCGCTACGACACGCGCGGGCATGGCCGGTCGCAGGTCACCGAGCCCGGTTTCTCGGTCGACGACCTCGCGGAGGATCTCGCGGGCCTTCTCGACGCGCTCGGCATCCCGCGCGCCCACGTCGTCGGGCTGTCGCTCGGCGGCATGACCGGGCAGGCGCTGGCGCTGCTCCATCCGGAGAGGGTCGAACGCCTCGTTCTGGTCGCCACCTCCGCCTACATGCCTCCCCAGGACCTGTGGCAGGAGCGCGCCGAGATCTTCAAGCCACAGGCCAGGGCCGCAAGCGCCGACAAGGTCATCAAGCACTGGTG
>CAXUKK010000265.1:1846-4773 GCA_964251455.1 uncultured Enterovirga sp. | reverse complement strand
GCACCGCGAGGCCGATGATCCAGACGATCAGCGACGTGTAGATCGCGGTCAGCAGGAGGCTCCCACCCGCGTAGGCGATGACGATCGACGAAAACTTGAGGCCGAGGCCGGTCAGCGTCACGACGCCGACAATGATGCCGGCCGATGCACAGGTCGTCGCCGCGTTGATCGCGCCGATCGAGCCGTCGGCCAGCGCCTTGACCAGCTTCTTCGGGTAAAGGGCGCATTCCCGGCGCAGGAACGACAGCACAAAGGTCACGGCCGTCGCGTAAAACACCGACAGCATCGGCGAGTAGCCGATCAGCATGAAGAACACGACCGCGACGAGCGAGATGAAGTGGAAGCCGTAGCGCTTCGTCATCCCCCACAGCGTCATCTCCTGTGCGAAATCGACGTCCCGGGCGCCGAATTTTTTGGCGTCGAGCTCCACCATGATGAGGAGCGACAGGTAGTAGAGGCAGGTCGGGATCGTCGCCATCCAGATCACGTCGAGATACGAGATCTTCAGGAACTCGGCGATCAGGAAGGCCGCGGCGCCGAGCACCGGCGGCGACAGGATGGCCCCCAGCCCGCCGGCCGCAAGCAGGCCGCCGGCCGCGTTCTTCTCGAACCCGGCCTTCTTCATCATCGGATAGGCGACGGTGCCGATCATGACGGTGGTGGCGACGCCGGAGCCCGACGGCCCGCCGAGCAGGAAGGACGAGAGCACCACCGTCCGTCCGGCCGAGTTGGGCTTGCCTCCCATGAGGGCAAGGGAGAAGTCGATGAAGAACTTGCCCGCGCCGGATTGTGCCAGGAAGGCGCCATAGATCGTGAACAGGATGATGAGGGTCGCGGAAACGTCGACCGCCACGCCGAAAATGCCCTCCAGCGTCATGAAGAGATGCCCGATGAGGCGCGGGAGCTCGTAGCCGCGATGCGTCCAGGGCGCCGGGAGATGCGGCCCGAGCATCGCGTAGGCAATGAAGCAGAGGGCGACGACGGGCATGATCAGGCCAGTGGTGCGGCGCGTCGCCTCGAGCAGGATCAAAATGAAGATTGTCCCGACCAGGACGTCCATGCCGTCCGGCACCGTCGCACGGTCGGTGAAATCCTCGCCGCCCCAGAGCGCATAGGCGATCAGCCCGACGGAGATCGCGGCCGGGATCACGTCCCACCAGCGGATCCGGTCGCGGTATTTTGCGGCGACCGGGAAGAGCAGGAACGAGAGCAGCAGCACGAAGGCGACGTGCGTGTAGCGCAGGTCCTGCGTCGGCACGATCGCGTAGGCGGCGTAGAGGTGGAACAGGCTCATCACGACCGCGATGCCCTGTACGACAAGGCCCGGAAGGCCGGAGATGCGGTTGGTCGCGCCCTCCTCGGCCTCGATGTAGGATTCGGCCTTGCGCAAAGCCTCGGTCGACAGCTCGGCCGGTTCCTTCGCCGCGTGATGATCCGCATCTGCCATCGTGGGCCTTTCCTCCGCGCCTGCCGCTTCGAGGCGATCTTTGGCGGGTTTCGTTACCACGTCGGAAAGCGGGCCGCCCTGCAACGATTGACGTAGAGAGGCGGGGGCCATACCTCCGCGGCTCTTCCGCCGGACCCTGCATGATCGACAGACGCTTCCTCCTCCGTGCCGCCGCCCTCGGCACGGCCGGCCTTGCGGTCGACGGCTTCGGGGCTCCCGCGATGGCGGCGGTCGGCCTCGATCTCGGCGCTGCCGGGCCGTTCTCGTTCGAGGCCTTGAGGGCGCAGGTCCGCGACATGGCGCGGCAGCCCTACGCGGCCCCGCAGCCGTCCAACCCGGACGTGCTCTGGCGCATCGACTACGATGCCCACGGCAAGATCCGCTACCGGACCGACCTCGCACTGTTCGCGGACGGGCCCGGACGCTTCCCCGTGACGTTCTTCCATCTCGGACGCTTCTTCCAGAAGCCGGTCCGGATGCACGTGGTCGATGGCGGGCAGGCCCGCGAGATCCTCTACGACGCCCGGTATTTCGACATGCCGGCGGATTCACCCGCGCACGGGCTGCCGGCGAATTCCGGTTTCGCCGGCTTCCGCTTCCAGGAGCCGCGCGACGGCAAGCTCGACTGGCGCCGCAACGACTGGGTGGCGTTCCTCGGCGCCTCCTATTTCCGGGCGATCGGCGAACTCGCGCAATACGGGCTCTCTGCGCGCGGCGTCGCCATCAACACGGTCGTCTACAACGCTCCCGAGGAGTTCCCCGACTTCACGCATGTCTGGTTCGAGACGCCGGCCGCCGGCTCGGATGCCGTCACGGTCTATGCCCTTCTCGACGGACCGAGCATCGTCGGCGCGTATCGGTTCGTGATGCGGCGCGGCGCAGCCGTCACAATGGACATCGATGCCTCGGTGATCCTGCGGCGCGACGTCGTGCGGCTCGGCCTCGCGCCGATGACCTCCATGTTCTGGTACTCGGAGAGCGCGAAGCCGACGATGATCGATTGGCGGCCGGAGGTGCACGATTCCGACGGCCTCGCCATGTGGTCCGGAACGGGCGAGCATATCTGGCGACCGCTGAACAACCCGCCGCAGACGCAGGTCTCCGCCTTCTCGGACGAGACGCCGCGCGGCTTCGGCCTATGCCAGCGAGACCGCAACTTCGACCACTACCAGGACGGGGTCTATTACGACCGGCGTCCCTCGCTGTGGGTCGAGCCCCGAGGTGATTGGGGGCGCGGCACAGTCCAGCTCGTCGAGAACCCGACCGACGACGAGATCCACGACAACATCAACGTCATGTGGGTGCCGGCCGGGCCGGCCAATGCCGGCAAGAGCATCGACCTCTCCTACCGCCTGCACTGGGCGGCGGACGAGCCGTTCGGGTCGCCGCTCGCCCGCTGCGTCGCGACGCGGCTCGGCAATGGCGGCCAACCCGGGACCGAGCGCCCGAGCGGAGTGCGCAAGTTCCTGCTGGAATTCCT
>CAXUKK010000265.1:0-1836 GCA_964251455.1 uncultured Enterovirga sp. | reverse complement strand
CGGGACGCTGCCGGAGCCTGTCCTGACCGCGTCGCGCGGCGCGTTCTCGTATATCCGGACGGAGGCCGTGCCGGACGACGTGCCCGGCCATTGGCGAGCCCAGTTCGACCTGCGGGCGGCAGGCCGCGAGCCTGTCGAACTGCGCTGCTACCTCCGCAGCGGCGACCAGATCCTCAGCGAGACCTGGCTCTACCAGTACCACCCGACCGGGTGACCGGCCTCATCGGCCGTAGATCCGGTCGAGCACGCGGGCGACGTCCACGAGCTCGGCCGCGGCCTCGTCGAAGCGGGCGCCCGCGGCGAGCCGGCTCGCCCAGTCCACGGCCGCGCGTCCGCCCCACTCGTCCGGCGGAACGGTGAGGCTTTCGCGTGCCGTGCCGCGGAAGCGATCGGCCGTGAAGTCGTAGAACGAGCCGTCGACGTTGCGGAGCGCGACGCCGCCCTCGGTGCCGTAGAACGCGGCCGAGATCACGGCGCCGCACCCGGCGTGGAGCCGCCACGAGCAGGCGAGCTGGATCGCCGCGCCGCCCGCGAGCTCGATCGTCGCCGCCGCGAAATCCTCGACCTGGGACGGATTGGGCCCGAGCCGCTCGCCGGCCGCGAAGAGCTTTGCGCCGACCTCCCCGATCTCCGGGAAGTCCAGGCACCAGAGCGCGAGGTCCACCAGGTGGACGCCAAGGTCCATGACGCAGCCGCCGCCGGAGAGTACCGGATCGTAGAACCACGGCTTGTCCGGCCCGTAGGCGTTGTGGAAGACGAGATCGACCGCGTAGATCCGTCCGAGCTCCCCCGAGCGGACCACGTCCCGGATGCGCCGCATGCCGTCGGTGAAGCGATAGGACAGATCGACAGCTAGCAGCCGGTCGGCGGCCCGGGCCGCGTCGACCACGGCCCGGACCTCGGCCGCGTTCCGGCCGAGCGGTTTCTGGCAGAACACCGCAGCGCCTGCCGCGAGCGCCATGACGGATTGCTCGGCATGCAGGGCCGAGGGAGTCGCGATGACGATGCCGTCGAGCCCGAGCGCCAACAACTCGTTGATTCCTTCGACGCGTGCGGCGTCGGGTGCGAGCTTCAGGGCGTCCGCGGCCGTTTCAGGAGACGGCTCTGCGATCGCCACGACGTCCGCGACGCCGGCCGCGATGATCGCGCTCATCCGGTGCCGGCCGATCCAGCCGACGCCGAGAAAGCCAAGGCGCGGGCGCGCCGAAATGCGGTCTTCGGGCGCCATCACGCCATCACCAGCGCCTTGAGGAAGCCGTCCGGCCGGTCGCGCGTGGCGTCGAGCGCCTCCCCGAGCCGCTCCAGCGGGTAGCGGTGCGTGTAGAGCGCGCTCGGGTCGAGCCGGCCTGACGCCACCGCCGCCACGGCCTCGCGGATGCCCTCGACATAGACCTTGGGGTCGCGCTCATGGGCGTTGATCACGTCGAGGCCGCGCCAGTTCCACAGCCACATGTTGACCTGCCGCGGACCGTCTTGGTGGTATCCGGCGACGATCAGCCGGCCGCGCTCGCGCGTCAGCTCGCCTGCGAGATCGAGCGGCCATTGCTTGCCGACCGCTTCGATGACGCGGTCGCAGAAGGTCCCGCCGGTCAGCTCCTTCACGCGCTCGATGATGCCCGTGTGGTCCTCCATGGGGATCGTCTCGGCCGCGCCCATCCGGCGCGCGAGATCGAGCGAGAACGGCCGGCGCGAGATCGCGATGACGCGCGCCCCGGCATCGCTCGCGAGCTTGGTGAGGATCGCGCCGAGGAACCCGATGCCAAGGATCGCCACGGTCTGGCCGGCCTGGATGTCGGAGCGCCGGAAGATGTTCATGGCGCAGCCGAGCGGCTCGCC
>CAXUKK010000264.1:0-4775 GCA_964251455.1 uncultured Enterovirga sp. | reverse complement strand
GGCCGGGCTCGTGTCCTAGAGCCTCGCGGGAGCCCGGATCGCCAAGACCTTCGGTCTGGAAGGCTACCTGAAGGGCCGCACGCGCGACACGTTCGAGGAGATCCGCCGCCTCAAGATGAAGTCGGCGAACACCCGCGCGCGGCTCGATCCGCTGCTCGAGGTCGGCGGCGGCATGGCGGTCGCGCTAGTCCTGTCCTTCATCGGCTGGCGCATCCTCGAGGGGCGCTCGACGGTCGGCGATTTCGCCGGCTTCATCACGGCCCTCATCATGGCGGCGCAGCCTGTGCGCGCGCTTGGCAACCTCAACGCCATCCTGCAGGAGGCCGCGGCCGCCCTGAAGCGGTACTTCGCCATCGTTGACGAGGCGCCCGAGATCCGCGACCGCCCCGGCGCGGCCGCGCTCCAGGTCGGCGGAGGCGAGATCCGGTTCGAGGGTGTCAGCTTCGCCTACCGCGAGGGCCAGGCCGCCGTCGAACGCGTCGACCTCCACGTTCCGGCAGGCCAGACCACGGCGCTCGTCGGCCGGTCCGGGTCGGGCAAGTCGACGGTCCTGTCGCTCGTGCCGCGGCTCTACGACCCGGGCGCCGGCCGCATCCTGATCGACGGGCAGGACACGCGCGACGTCACGCTCCACAGCCTGCGTGCCGCGGTGGCGGTCGTCAGCCAGGACGTCGTACTTTTCGACGATACGCTCAGGGCGAACATCGCCTTCGGCCGCCCCGCCGCGACCGATGCCGAGATCATGGCGGCCGCAAAAGCCGCGGCTGCGCACGACTTCATCGCGGCCCTGCCGAACGGCTATGACACGCGGGTCGGGCCGGGCGGCGCCGGGCTGTCCGGCGGCGAGCGCCAGCGGGTCTCCTTGGCCCGCGCATTCCTCAAGAATGCGCCGATCCTTCTCCTCGACGAACCAACGAGCGCGCTCGATGCCGAGGCCGAGGTCCAGGTGCAGGCCGCCCTGCAGCACCTGATGAAGGGGCGCACGACGCTCGTCATCGCGCACCGGCTCTCGACCATCCGCGAGGCGGATCTCATCGTTGTGATGGATGCCGGCCGGGTTGTCGAGACGGGAACCCACGGAGCGCTCGGCTCGGGCGGTGGCATCTATGCCCGCCTGCAGCGCCTGCAGCTCACGGGCGAGTTCCCGGAAGCGCTGGCTATTCCCGGCGAATGAGCCGGTCCGCGACGAGCGTGGACCAGAAGCTCGGCTTGAAGCGCTCTGCCAGCGTCACGGGATCGTAGATCCGCTCGACCCACTCGATGAAGCCGATCCCTCTCGCCTCGCCCTCCCGCTCGTAGGCATCGAGGAAGGCGTCGAGGATCCCGGTCTTCGCGAACCGGAAATGCCCGAAGCGCAGCGAGAGCTGCCGGCGTGCCTGTGCCACCGAGGCGCCGTGCACGACGAGCAGGTACAGTGCCGCGAACAGGCCGGCCCGGTCTGCGCCGGATTTGCAGTGTACGAGGATCGGGTATTCGAGCCCTTCGAAGAAGGCGCGCGCACCGAGCAGCGTCTCCCGACTCGGCGCTTCGCGCGAGCGCAGCACGAATTCGACGAGGTTCAGGCCGTTCCGCCCGCAGGCCTCGCGTTGCAAGGGCCAGGACCCGTATTCCCGGCCGGCCCGCAGGTTGACGATCGTGCGGCCGCCACGGCCGGCGAACCAGGCGATCTGGCCCGGGCTCGGCTGCGCCGACCGCCAGAGCACGTCCGAGACCCTGGCCCGGTTCGGATAGACGAGCCGGAAGATCCCGTGATCCACGAACAGCATGTTGGCCCACGCGCCGACACGCCCGAGCGGACCTGCGATCGGCTGATCCCAGCGGGCGATGCGAGCCATGCGACGCGCGCGCCGACGTTCCGGGTGTAAGAATCTGTTAAGCACGATGACGGGACAGTGATGGACGGGACGGCGCTGCGCTGCCGGCCGCCGAACCCGGCGGATAGCAGCCACGATCCCGATCGACAACGCTTGGAGGAATCGGACGAGTTGCATCGGGGTCACAGATGCCCGGCAGGCAGCCTTGCCCGGCTCGACGTGGCCCCGGACTTGCTCGACACTCACGAGGTCCCCTGAGTTCGTCGCCTGCGCGGAGGATGTCGGATAGGCCCATGTCAGAGCTCACGATCAGCATCCGCCGGGCGCGTTCCGAGGACGCCGCCGCTCTTTCCGACGTCTTCGACGCCACGTGGCGCGAGGCGTATCAGGGAATCCTTCCCGCGATCTCGCTCGAGCGAATGATCGGCCGGCGCGGTCCGCGCTGGTGGCTTTCCACCATCGGCCGGGGCCGCCCCCTCGTCGTCCTCGATGTCGGCGAGAAGATCGCGGGCTATGCGTCGTACGGCCGCTGCCGCGATCGCGGATTGCCGGCGGATGGCGAGATCGACGAACTCTACCTCGCGCCAGAATACCAGGGGGTCGGCTTCGGCAAGCGCCTGTTCAAGGCTGTCCGCAACGACCTCGAGGATCGCGGCGCCAAGCGCATCGCCATCTGGTGCCTCGCCGACAACGATCGCGGTTGCGCGTTCTACCGCAGCCTGGGCGGGCGCATGATCGCCGAGACAACCGAGCGCTTCTCGGGAACGGCGCTCGCGAAGAGTTGCTTCCTTTTCAGGTAGCCTTAACCGGACAGAGGTTCCCGGCATCCTTGTCGGGCCGCCAGTCGAACGCTAGACGGCCATGGCCTGCTCAAGCGGGCTGTGGAGAAGGTTGATGCGTCTCGAGGCAATTCCGATCGGCATGAACCCGCCGGAGGACGTGAACGTCATCATCGAGGTGCCGATCGGCGGCGAGCCGATCAAGTACGAGATGGACAAGGAGGCCGGCACACTCGTCGTCGACCGCTTCCTGTACACGTCGATGCGCTATCCCGGGAACTACGGCTTCATTCCGCACACGCTGTCTGGCGACGGCGACCCGTGCGACGTGCTGGTTGCCAACACGCGCGCGATCGTCGCCGGGGCGGTCATCAGCGTCCGTCCGGTGGGCGTTCTCCTCATGGAGGATGACGGCGGCCAGGATGAGAAGATCATCGCTGTGCCCACGACCAAGCTCACGCGCCGTTACGAGAGCGTCGTCTCGTACAAGGACATGCCGGCGATCACGATCGAGCAGATCGAGCACTTCTTCGCCCACTACAAGGATCTTGAGCCCGGCAAATGGGTAAAGATCACGCGTTGGGGCGATGCGGACGAGGCCAAGCGCCTGATCCTGGAAGCCGTGGACCGCGCGACGAGCAAGGTGACGAACCCTTCGCCACTTGGCGGCCCTCAGACCTGAGCAGACGCTGGGGCGGTCACCGCCCCTCCCTATTGCAGATGGCTGGAGAGGCCCTGCTCGAGCGCATTGCGGAGCGTGCCGAAGCTTCCTTCTGCGCGTTCGGCTCTGCTCTCCGCTGAGCGCATGCGTTCGCCCGCTTCCGTCAGCATCGCCCGAGTCTTCTCGACGACCTCGTTCGAGCGCTTCTGCACGTCGGCAGCGCGCTCACGCTCCATCCGCGCCTCGTCGAGAGCCGAACGCAGCTTGATCTCGACCTCGGCGATGCGGCGGTTCGCGGCCTTCAGCAGTTCCTCCGCCGCGACTGCGCGTTTCTCCATCGCGTCGGCGCGCTCCTTGTGCACGCCTAGCAGGGCGGACACCCGTGAGATCATGCTGAGCAGGGCCGGCAGTTCCGTCCGGGGAGGCACGACCGTCAGATTGGGGCGGGCCGTCGGCGCGACGGCCGCGGCTGGCTTCAGCGGGATCACCGCCGCCGAGTGCGGCTCTTCGACCTCGTGCTCGATCTTGAACGCTGGCTGACCCATCGCGACCTGATCCTTGCCGTGCTGGCCCGACTTTCGCGAGATATGGTCAAGTTTTCGTTAAGATTGCGGGCGCTTAGATGCCGGGGGGCGGCGCGGTTTGACCGCGGGCCTTCGAGTCAACGAAGATCATGCGATCCTAGGCGCTCGCCCCACCCGCCGTCGGCATGCGCGGCTTGCAGGATCCCGGTCGTGAACGCACCGAACCGCACCAGTCACATCCGTCTCACCTCGCACCCGGAGCCCGGGCAGGCGAGCGCGCGTTTTCCCGTCCGATGGGGCGCCGCGGACCCGATCGAGCGCGGGCCGATCATCGGCTCGGTCACTAACCCAGCTGACCGCAACGTCATCGGCGCCCATGGCGGCTCGTATTCGGTGTACCGGGCCCTCGCGATCTCGGCGCGCGCCCTGAACCCGCTTGCCCGGCCTGACCTGCACAACACGCACCCGGTCGTCCCTGTCGGGCCGCACCCGCAATGGTCCGAGCCGGACCGGATCGTCTCGCTCGATCCATGGGGCCACATGGTCGGCGAGGTGTTCGGCCGCGAGATCGCGACCGGCACCGATGTCCGCCCGACCATCGCGATCACGAAGGCCCGCCTCAACCTGCCCGAGATCCTGGCCGCCATGGCAGCGCACCGCCTCGCGGCTGATGAGGGCATTCTGCACGCCAACGGCGACGTCTCCGTCACGAAGATCGCGATCGACCCGGTCTGGTGGCTGCCCGGGGTCGCGGAGCGCTTCGGCACCAGCGAGAAGGAGCTGCGCCGCACGCTCTTCGAGCAGACCGGCGGGATGTATACCGAGCTCGTCACCCGGCCTGACATGAACGTCTTCCTGCCGCCAATCGGCGGTGCGACCGTCTACGTGGTCGGCGAGGTCGCGGCCCTGTCGGACCCGAAGCGCACGATCGCCTGCCGGGTGCACGACGAGTGCAACGGCTCCGACGTGTTCGGCTCCGACATCTGCACCTGCCGGC
>CAXUKK010000263.1:0-4780 GCA_964251455.1 uncultured Enterovirga sp. | reverse complement strand
AGTGCCCCGCGCGTCTGGCAGGCATGAATAAGGAGAAGCACCGTGAGAGCGACGATCCCCCGGCCGGCCCCGGGCCTCGCATCGGACGTCGCCCTGGCCCGCTCGCCGAAGCCCGCCGAGGTCGCGGATACGGCAGAGGGCAAGGTCCTGGCCGACACGTGGGGTGTGAGGCTTTCCACGTTCGGCCGCGACACGGCCGGCACGCCGAGCCGCACCGGCCGATCCGATGTCCGGCACGTGGCGACGCCCTGAGACATCGGGGCCGCATGGATGAGATCGCCTCGCTTATCGAGCCGCATATCCCGGCGCTCCGGCGATATGCCTGGGCGCTGCTGCGGGACCATGAAGCCGCCGACGACCTGGTCCAGGATTGCCTCGAGCGAGCCGTCGCGCGCTGGCGCCTCAGGCGGAGCGACGGCGACCTGAAGGCCTGGCTGTTCGCCATTCAGCACAACCTGTTTATCGACGGGTTGCGGCGGAAGCGTCGCGAACTCCTGCGGGTCGATCTCGAGGACCTGTCCGTGATCGCGGAGCCCGGAATCGAGCAGGAATCGCGCGCCGCCATGCGCGACATCCTCGCCTGCCTGGACACCCTCCCGGCGGAGCAGCGCGCCGTGATCCTGCTCGTCGGAGTCGAGGACCTGTCCTACGAGGAGGCCGCGCGCGTCCTCGGCGTCCCGATCGGAACCGTGATGTCCCGTCTGAGCCGCGGCCGCGAAAAACTGCGCCGCCAGCTCGACGGCGCTGCGCATCCGATGCTTCGGAGGGTCAAGTGACCGTCTCCGGGCGGCCCGTCGGTGACGACGATCTCAGCGCCTTCATCGACGGGCGCCTGCCGCCGGACCGTGCGGCGCTAGTGGAACCCTATCTTGCGGCCCGGCCGGAGGAAGCCGCACGCGTGCAGGCTGACCGAGCTATCCGCTCCGCCCTGCGGGATCGACTCGCCCCGAAGGCGAGCGAGCCGATCCCGTCGCGCCTGCGGGCCGCCGCCATGCTGGCGGAGCACCGCCGCATCCGCAGCGTGCGACTTCTCCAGGCGCTGGCGGCCTGCCTCGTCCTGCTGCTGGGCGGCGCGGGCGGCTGGTTCGCGCGCGACGTCGCCGACCGTGCGGCCGGCGGGACGACACGTCTGGCGCCGCTTCCCCAGGAGGCGCTGGCGGCACACCGCATCTTCACGGTGGAGGCCGTACACCCTGTCGAGGTCAAGGCCGACCAGGAGGCGCATCTCGGCCAGTGGCTGTCGAAGCGGCTGGGCCGCCGCCTCGCCATCCCGGACCTGGAGGGCGTCGGCTTCCGGCTGATCGGCGGCCGGCTCCTGCCGGCCGGCCGCAGCGATGTCGCCGCGCAACTGATGTACGGCACGCAGGACGGGTCGCGCCTCACCCTCTACGTTCGTTGTGGCGAAGCCGGGCAGTGGGACCTCAAGGTCACCAAGCAGGGCGATTTCGCCTCAGCGACCTGGGCGACGGGCGGCTACGGATACGCGCTCTCCGGCGCGCTCGACCCGGACCGGCTGATGATGGTCGCCCGCGCGGCGCATAGCGAGATGGCGAGCGGGGGAGGGTGACGCCCTCGTCGGGCTTGAACAACTCGCCGTCATGGCGGGCTTGGCCCGACCATACATGAAGCACGCCTACGCTTCTCAAAGCCGAGATCCAAAGGCCCGGAACCATGGGCACCGGCTTTCGCCGGTGTGATCGGTGGGCCTCACGGGCGCGAAGCGTTGACAATCTCGGCCTGCGCACCTATTCACCCGGCCTTCACGCGCGGGCTACCCTGCCCGCGCGTTCGCCGTTTTGGCGGCTGGCTCCCTGAGCCCTGCCGAAACATTCCGCAGCTGCAAAGAAGCCGGACACGCGAGAGCGGAGATCCGGTTGGAACACGGGGTAGAACGATGTTCGCAGTGATCAAGACCGGCGGCAAGCAGTACCGCGTCGCCGCCAACGACGTCATCACGGTCGCCACCATCGAGGGCGAGGCCGGCGGTGCCGTTACGTTCGATCAGGTCCTCACGCTCGCGCATGCGGGCGGCATCGAGGTCGGTGCCCCGGCGGTTGCCGGCGCCACCGTCGCCGGGACCATCGTCGAGCACACGCGCGGCCCGAAGGTCATCGCCTTCAAGAAGCGCCGCCGCCAGAATTCGCGCCGCAAGCGCGGCCACCGCCAGGATCTCACGATCGTGCGGATCGGGTCGTTCACGCTGAACGGGTCGACGCTGTCGGCCCCGGCGGCAGCGGCGACCCCGGCCCCAGCTGCGGCTTCAGAGCCGGCCCTGGCCGAATCGGTCACGGTCGAGTAAAGACGACTCAAGTTCAGGAACACGCGTCATGGCACCAGGCGGCTCGTCCCGCAACGGCCGCGACTCCGATGGGCGTCGTCTTGGCGTCAAGAAGTTCGGCGATGAGCGCGTCATCTCCGGCAACATCATCGTGCGTCAACGCGGCACCAAATGGCATCCCGGCGTGAACGTGGGCATGGGCAAAGACCATACCCTGTTCGCGACCACCGAAGGCCGAGTCCGATTCCTCACGCGATCGGGCCGAGCTTTCGTATCGGTCATTCCCGCCCAAGAGGCGGCCGAGTAACGGCGGAGAGCCCATCAGGAGCTCCGCCGATGTTCCCACGGAACCGGCGGATCAAGCTCCGATAAGGTCTCAGGCGGCCGAGCTACGATCCAGAAGGGGAGGTGGGAGACCACCTCCCCTTTGTCGTTTGGGCCTTCTGATCCGGCTTTGCCGGAGGGCCCACCAGGATCGGAGCAGGACGATGTTTCCCGACCTCACCCGTGACGACGTGTTCCGGCTCGAGACCCGCCGGCTCTGGCTCCGCTGGCCGCGCCAGGCCGACGCTGCCGCCATCGTCGCGCTCGCCGGTGAGAAAGTAGTAGCGGACATGACATCGTCGATCCCGCATCCGTATCCGCCGGAGCGCGCCGATGCCTTCGTGATGAATGCACGGCGGATGAACATGGAGGGATCGGCCCTGGTGATGGCCGTGACTCCGCGTTCGCGTCCGTCTGAACTGATCGGGGTGGTCTCGATCTACCCGAGTCGCGAGGGGCTCCCTGAGCTTGGCTATTGGCTCGGCGTACCTCACTGGGACCAGGGCTTCGCAACAGAGGCTGCCCGGTCGCTGATCGACGCCTTTTTTGCGTATACAAGCGGCGCTGAGCTGAAGGCCTGGACCAGGGTCATCAACCCGAACTCCAGGCGAGTTCTGGAAAAGTGCGGGTTCGGGGCCACCGGATCCGGCCTGGAAAGCTTCCCGGCGCGCGGCGGTCTTCTGCCGGTCGATCATTTCCGGCTGGATCGGCGCAAGTGGGAGAGCCTCAAGACCTGGAGCGCGTCCGATTACGTGCCCAGCCTTGCCGAGCAGCCGTCGGACGTGTTGGCGCTGGCGGTGCTCTAAGGAAACCTGCAACCCGCGCCGGAGTCTCCGGTGCGGGTCTCCCGAGACATGAGGATACGACGTGAAAGCAGCATTGTTCGGCGCGGCGCTTGTTCTCGCCACGACGGCGTTCGGCGCGAGCGCTCAATCGCCCACTCCCGCCTCCAGCCCGGCTGCGGCGCCGGTGACCGCCGGCCCGGCGGGTACCATGCTGATGACCGTGTTCCTCAAGCACGATCAGTCCAAGACGCTCGACGAGATCAATGACGGGCTCAAGCGCAACGGCTATTATGACAAGTTCCCGCCGCAGGGCGTCGAGATCGATTCCTGGTACGTCGTGATGGGCATCGGGCAGATCGTGACGTTGCGGTTCGCGCCGGAGAGGCTGCGCGAGATCAACCGGATCCTCGAGCAGACGGCCTGGGGCGGATACAGGACGGAGTTCTTCCCGGCCTATGACTACAAGGCGGCCGCCGAACAGCAGCGGCGCCAGATGCAGGCGAAATGAAATTTCTTGACGAGGCTAAGATCTACATCCGGTCCGGCGATGGCGGAAACGGCATCGTCGCGTTCCGGCGCGAGAAGTTCATCGAGTTCGGCGGACCCAACGGCGGCGACGGCGGCAAGGGCGGCGACGTCTGGGCCGAGGGCGTCGACGGCCTGAACACGCTCATCGACTACCGCTACCAGGTGCACTTCAAGGCCAAGGGCGGCCAGCACGGGATGGGCCAGAACCGGGCGGGCGCGAAGGGCGACGACGTCCTTCTGAAGGTGCCGGTCGGCACCGAGATCCTCGACGAGGACGGCGAGACGCTGATCGCGGACATCGCCGAGCTCGGCCAGCGCGTGCTGCTCCTCAAGGGTGGAAATGGCGGCTTCGGCAACGCCCATTTCAAGACCTCGACCAACCGCGCCCCCCGCCACGCCAATCCCGGCCTGGAGGGGCAGGAGCGCTGGGTCCGGCTCAGGCTGAAGCTGATCGCCGATGCGGGGCTCGTCGGGCTGCCGAATGCCGGCAAGTCGACCTTCCTGGCGACCGTCACGGCCGCGAAGCCGAAGATCGCCGATTATCCGTTCACGACACTGCATCCGGGTCTCGGGGTCGTGCGCAGCGCCGCCGGGCGCGAATTCGTGCTGGCTGACATCCCGGGGCTGATCGAGGGCGCACACGAGGGCGCCGGGCTGGGCGACAAGTTCCTGGCTCATGTCGAGCGCTGCCGCGTGCTCCTCCACCTCGTCGACGGCACGAGCGAGACGCCGGGCGAGGCCTATGCGACCGTCCGGGGCGAGCTCGAGGCCTACGGCCACGGCCTCGCCGAGAAGCCGGAGATCGTCGCGCTGTCGAAGGCCGATGCGCTGGACGAGGAGACCTTGGCCCAGCGGCTCGCGGACC
>CAXUKK010000262.1:0-4783 GCA_964251455.1 uncultured Enterovirga sp. | reverse complement strand
GGCGGAGGCACCTGCCGAAGGGCAGCCGACAGCGGACCCGGTCTGGATCGCCAAGCTGAAGGCCGATCGCGAGGCGGCCTATGACCGGATTGCGAAGGCCCTGGCCGCCAAGCGCTTCCGCGGATTGATGCTCGACATCCTTGCCTGGGCCGAGGACGGGGCCTGGCGCAAGCCCGCCGATCCGACCGGACGCGGCAGGCTCGATCGGCCGATCGAGCTGCTTGCCGCGGAGATCCTCGACAAGCGCCGGCGCCGGGTGAAACGGCGCGGCCGCGATCTCGTCGACATCGAGGCGGAAGCCCGCCATCAGGTCAGGATCGAGGCGAAGAAGCTGCGCTATGCGGCCGAGTTCTTCTCGGGCCTGGTCGAGGGCAAGAAGGACAGAAAGCGACTCAAGACGTTCCTGTCGGCGCTCGAGGAACTCCAGGAAGGGCTCGGCGCCCTGAACGACCTCGAGACCGCAAAACTGCTCCATGCCGATGGCGACGCACAGCGGGGAGAGCCGCTCGTCTCCGTCGAAGACGATGCCGCGCGGGAGCGGGAGTTCCTGGAGGCGGCGGTGGCAAGCCACAAGGCCTTTGCGCAGGCAAAACCGTTCTGGCGCGATTTCGCCTGATCGTGCCTATCATGTGGCCCCGGGGAGCAATCTGCTCCCGGCCGCATGGCATGCAGCCTGCATGGCGGCCGGAGCGCATCGGAGATCTCTGTGCCGCCAGCCGTCGCACCGAAACCTGCCGCGAAAGGGCTCGTCGAGTTCGCCGCAGTGACCAAGGCCTACGGCCGGGTAGCGGCCGTTGATGCGATCGACCTGAAGATCCCGGAACGAACCTATTGCTGTCTCCTCGGCCCCTCCGGCTGCGGCAAGACCACCACGCTGCGCATGCTCGCGGGCCACGAGATTGCGAATTCGGGCGACATCCTCCTCGACAACATCAACATCACCGATCTTCCTCCCGCGCGGCGCGGGACTGCAATGATGTTCCAGAGCTATGCCCTGTTTCCTCACCTGACGGCCGCGGAGAACGTCGCGTTCTCGCTGAGGATGCGCGGCGTACCGAAGGTGCAGCGCCTCGAGGCAGCTCGGACGATGCTGCGTCTCGTCGAGCTCGAAACGCTCGCCGACCGGCTGCCGGCGCAGATGTCGGGCGGCCAGCAGCAGCGCGTCGCGCTGGCCCGTGCGCTCATCACCGAGCCGTCCGTCCTGCTGCTCGACGAGCCACTCTCGGCGCTGGACCCTTTCCTCCGGGTGCGGGTCCGGGGCGAGCTGAAGCGCCTGCAGAAAAGCCTCGGCATCACCTTCGTTCACGTGACGCATGGGCAGGACGAGGCGCTCGCGCTCGCGGACCTGGTCGTGCTCATGAACAACGGCCGCATCGAGCAGAAAGGCTCGGCGGCGGACGTGTTCCTCAGGCCGCGCACGGCCTTCGTGGCGCGGTTCGTCGGGGGGCACAACGTCATCGATCTCGGCGACCGGGCGGTTGCGGTCCGGACGGATCGGATCGTGCTCGATGCCCGCGATGCCCCTTTGTCGCGCGACGCGACGATCCGGGCCGTGGAATTCGCCGGCGCGAGCTTCAACGTCCAGATGCTGGACGATCGCGGGGCGGAACTTGCGGCGCTCGTTCCCGAGGAGCGGTTTCGCGCCCGCCCGGTCGAGGAGGGTCAGCGGGTGACCGTGTCCTGGCCGACCGAGGAGGCGCACGTCCTCGAAAGCACGGCTGCCTAGCCGACCTCAGTTCCACGACAACGCCAACCGGAGGGGAGATACGTCCATGACGATCACGAACGACAAGAGCGGCCTGTCGCGTCGCACGGTCCTCAAGGCTGGAGCGGCAGCCGGCGCGATGTCCGCATTCGGAGCGCCGGCCGTCCACGCCGCCGACCCGATCACGCTTCGCTATCTCTCGACGGCGACGAACCAGTCGCCCGCCATCGCGGCTCAGGCCTTCAAGGATACCGGGATCAAGATCGAGTACGTGACCGTCACGACGGACGACGTCACGAAGCGCATCATCACCCAGCCCGACAGTTTCGATCTGGTCGACACGGAATATTTCAGCCTGCGCAACCTCATCCCGTCCGGCAACCTGATGGGCATGGATGCGAAGCGCATCAAGCTCTTCGACAAGCTCGCGCCCGCCATCACGAAGGGCGAGGTCGCCGGAAAGCCGATCGGCAGCCAGGGCACGGCGCCGCACAAGGTCCTCTTTCTCGAGAGCGCCCGCGCCAAGACCTTCGCCAACAAGCCCACCGAGTGGATCACCCTGATCCCGACCACCTACAACGCCGACACGCTCGGCATCCGCCCGGACCTGATCAAGCGCCCGATCGAAAGCTGGGCGGAACTCCTGAACCCCCAGTTCAAGGGCAAGGCCTCGATCCTGAACATCCCCTCGATCGGCATCATGGACGCCGCGATGGTCGTCGAGGCATCGGGCAAGCACAAATACGCCGACAAGGGCAACATGACGAAGGCCGAGATCGACCTCACGATCGCGACCCTGATCGAGGCGAAGAAAGCCGGGCAGTTCCGGGCCTTCTGGACGGACTTCAACGAGTCCGTGAACCTGATGGCATCGGGCGAGACCGTGATCCAGTCCATGTGGTCCCCGGCCGTGACGGCCGTGCGCCTGAAGGGGATCGCCTGCACGTTCCAGCCCTTGAAGGAGGGATACCGCGCGTGGGCGTCCGGCTTCGGCCTGCCGCGCACGCTGAGGGGCAAGGAACTCGACGCCGCCTACGAGTTCGTCAACTGGTTCCTGTCGGGCTGGGCCGGCGCCTATCTCAACCGCCAGGGCTATTACTCGGCGGTGCTCGAGACCTCCAAGGGCCAGATGAAGCCCGACGAATGGGCGTTCTGGATGGAAGGCAAGCCGGCAGAACACGACATCCTCGGTCCGGATGGCGGGCTTCTCGAGAAGGCCGGCGCCGTGCGCGACGGTGGCTCCTACGATGCCCGCATGGGCGCGGTGGCCTGCTGGAACTCGATCATGGATGAGAACGCCTACATGGTTCAGAAATGGAACGAGTTCATCGCGGCGTGATCTCCTGGCCTCCCGCTCATCCCCGCTAAGGCCGGGATGAGCGGGAGACATCGCAACCCTGATGACCTCCTTGCGCTTCGCACCCTATTTTCAGGCCGCCCCGCTCGCGGCCGTGCTCCTCGTGTTCTTCCTCCTGCCGCTCGCGGTCACCCTGACGGTCAGCTTCTGGAGCTACACCGGCTACTCGATCCAGCCGGACTTCATCGCCGACAACTACCGGACGACGTTCGACCGCTGCCTGTCGTCGCTTCCCGACCTCTGCACGATCTTCCGCACCTATCTCTCGACGCTGCGGTTCTGCCTCATTGTCTGGGCGGTGACGCTCGTGATCGGCTTCACGGTGGCGTATTACCTCGTCTTCGAGATTCGCGACCCGACCGTCAGGCTCGCGCTCGCGCTTCTCACCACCATCCCGTTCTGGACCTCGAACGTGATCCGGATGATCTCCTGGATCCCGCTTCTCGGCCGCAACGGGCTGGTCAACCAGGGCCTGATGGGGACAGGTCTCGTCGGGGAGCCCGTGGACTGGCTCCTGTACTCGCCCTTCTCGGTCGTCCTCGCCCTCGTGCACATCAACACGGTGTTCATGATCGTGCCGATCCTGAACTCGATGTCGCGCATCGACCGCAGCCTCATCGAGGCCGCGCGGGACGCAGGCGCTTCCGGGTGGCAGACGCTCTGGAACGTCATCATTCCTCTGTCGAAGACGGGCATCGCGATCGGCTCCATCTTCGTCGTGACCGTCGTCATGGGGGACTTCATCTCGGTCGGGCTGATGGGCGGGCAGCAGATCGCATCGGCCGGCAAGGTGATCGCGACGCAGATCACGGCCCTGCAATTCCCGATCGCGGCAGCGAACGCGGTGGTTCTGCTCGCCGCGGTCCTGACGATCGTCTGGATGATGCTGCGTTTCGTCGATATCCGGCGCGAGCTCTGAGATGCGCGCGCGCCGTCCTGTCGCGTTCGCGCTCCTGTCGATCTTCTTCGGCCTCTACGTCCTGTTCCTGTACGGGCCGACGCTGACGATCCTGCTCCTCTCCTTCCAGGGACCGGAGGGCGGGATGACCTTCCCGATGCGCGGCCTCTCCCTGCACTGGTTCCGCAACCTTTTTGCCGGGATCGGCATCGCGAACGTCGTTCCGGCCTTGTGGAATTCGCTCAAGCTCGGGCTGACCGTGACGGTGCTGACGGTCGTGATCTCCGTCCTGGCCGGCTACGCCTTCCGGCGCCGGTTCCGCGGTTCGGACGCGCTCTTCCTGACGGCGATCGCGAGCCTGATCTTGCCGTCGATCGTGGTCTCGCTCGGAATCGCGCTGGAATTCCAGCTTCTCAACCAGGGAACGATCGCGCTGGGCGATGTCTACGACGTGGCGTGGATCCAGGACAATTTCCGGACCTGGATGGGTCTTTTCACGTCCGGGCTCGGAGCCCAGCTCACCTGGACCTTGCCGTTCGGGCTCCTGATCATGTTCGCGGTCTTCAACCGCTTCAATCCGGCCTACGAAGAGGCAGCACGCGACCTCGGCGCGTCGCCCTGGCAGACCTTCCGGCACGTCGTCCTGCCGATGATCGCGCCCTCCCTCGTCGGCGTCGCGCTGTTCGGCTTCACGCTGTCCTGGGACGAGATCGCGCGATCGAGCCAGACGGTCGGCTCCGCCAATACGCTGCCCCTCACCCTGCAGGGCCTGACCACGACCGTCACGACGCCCGTCATCTACGCGCTCGGAACGGTGACGACG
>CAXUKK010000261.1:0-4814 GCA_964251455.1 uncultured Enterovirga sp. | reverse complement strand
AACCCGAGCCGCCGGGAGCCGCCACCACGGCACATGCGGCAGGTCGTGATGCTCGTGGTGGTAGCCGAAATGGAAGCAGGTCAGCAGCGAGAGCAGCGGCGAGAAGTCGTTGCTGCGGGCATTATGCGTGTCGCCGAACACGTCGTCCTCGTGCCGGTGCGGCAGGTAGGTGCCGAAATAGAAGAGCTGCACCGAGGAGAGGATCGCAGGTACGCCCCATAGCACGAGCGCGTTCAGCGGATCGACCCTCAGCACGAGGAGATACGTCCCGAGCAGCGCCATCAGGACGGCGAATTCGCGCCAGCCGAAATAGCGCCGCATGAACGCGATGTACCACGGCCAGAACCGGTTCGGCTCGTCGGCGTGGAAGTCGGGATCGTCCGCCGTGCCGGAGTGCCGGTGATGCGCGAAATGCTTCCCGATCAGCCGGTCGAACGAGAACCCGGCATACAGCGCGAGGCAGATCCGGCCGACGGCGCGGTTCAGCCCCGGCCGGTACGGGGCGAGCGATCCGTGCATGGCGTCGTGCGCGACGATGAACAGACCGACGTTCAGCCAGCACTGAACGGCGATAATCAGCGGTACGAGCGCGGTTTCGAGCGGTGTCCAGCGGTGGAAGAACACCGCATAGACATGGCAGGCGAGCCAAGCGCCGATCAGCCCGGCCGCAAGCGTCAGGCCGATGACGGCCTGGTTGTCCGTCGTCCGCGGCAACGCCGCATCGAGCCGCGCGCTCATGGCTCGCCCTGCGAGGGCGCACGGGTCGGGCCGCCGCGAAGCTGCTCCTTCAAGCGGCGCACAGGCGGCGCGTAGAGGAAGCCGAACGACACCGCCCCGTCCCGGCCGTCCACCGCGTGATGAAGCCGGTGCGCCTGGACGAGTCGTTTCAGGTAGCCGTTGCGCGGCACATAGCGGAACGGCCAGCGCTGATGCACCAGCCCATCGTGCACGAAGAAATACAGCACGCCGTAGACGCTCATCCCGATCCCGACCCAGTAGAGCGGTCCGTGTCCTGGCGAGAACACGATCATCAGGACGGCGAGGCCGGCGAACAGCACGGCGTAGAGGTCGTTCTTCTCGAGCAGTTCGTCGTGCTCGACATGATGCGAGCGGTGCCAGCCCCAGCCCGGACCGTGCATGATGTATTTGTGCCCGGCCCAGGCCACGATCTCCATGATCAGGACCGTCGCGATCAGGATGGCAATGTTCGTCAGCATGGGGCCTCTCGGGCCGCGCCGTCTACGCCCGTGCCTGGATAGCAGGCGCGTGGCTGCCGGACGGCCCATTCTTTTCGGCGAAGATCTTACCCAGGAACATGGCGAGCTGGCCGTTGGGCTGCAAGGCAGCCCTGGCCTGCGCGAGGTGGCGGTCGAGGTGGTGCCGGGCGCCGTCCGCCCCGAGGAAGGACAGGACGGTGACCTTGCCGCCGTCCTCGCCGAGGCCGGTCTCGCCGCCTTGTCCGTCGTCGAGATCGTCGAGGATCTGGAAGGCCTGCCCGAGATGGGTCGCGAAGTCGCGCAGGCGCTCGATCCTGGCCTCGCTCGCGTCGGCCACGATCCCGGCCATCTCGACGGCGGCAACGAACAGCGCGCCGGTCTTGCGGTGGTTCGCCTCGCGGATCCCTCCGATCGCATGATGGCTTCCGCCGCCGCGCAGATCGCGGAACTGCCCGCCTGCGAGCCCCTCGCTTCCGACCGCCTCGGCTAGGACGCCGACGAGCCGCGTCCTCTGCTCGGCCTTGAGGCCTGAGGCCGAACCGATGGTGGCGAAGGCCCGGCTCAGCAGCGCGACGGAGGCCAGCACGGCGACATCCTGCCCGAATGCGAGGTGGGTCGAGGGCGCTCCGCGCCGAAGCGGGGCGTCGTCCATGCAAGGGAGGTCGTCGAGCACCAGCGAGGCGGCGTGCACCATCTCGAGCGCGCATCCGGCATCAAGCCCACGCAGATCGTCGATCCCGAGTTCCCACGTCGCAAGCACGGTCAGGGCCGGCCGGATGCGCTTGCCTGGGGTGAGAACGGCGTAGCGGATGGCCTGGTCGAGCGCGGTCTCCGCCCCGCCATTCGGAAAGAGAGCTTTCAGGCGCCGTTCGATCGCGAGTTGCAGCACGCGCTCCTCATCCCGTGAGCACCGCCGCGGTCGGGTCTGATCGAGCAACGTCACGGTCGAGTCCGGACCCAACAAGTCTCCCCCGGCGCTCTGAATAATGGTCAGGTCAGATGATCCAGCAAGTCTCCGATCGACGGTGGCGGGCTGCAGCGGGTCTGGCAAGTGGTTTCAGCGGAAACGTGAACGGGCCTTGGTTCGGTACGGTTTGGGTGTCATGCCCGTGCTGTGTCGAGCTGACGGGTCCGATTCACCCGGGTGCGCGCCCAAGGCGCGGCACACCTCGCGGGAGCGCGAAGATCACGGATGAGGAGCGCAAACGAGGTGGATTTCTGGCGGGGGCTCGCCCTCGTCTCCATCTTCATCAACCACATCCCAGGTTTCGCCTTCGAACAGCTGACGCACCGCAACCTCGGCCTGTCGGATTCAGCCGAGCTCTTTGTGTTCCTGGCCGGGTGGTCGCTGCGCGGGCTTTCCGACGGCGTGCGTGAGAACCTCGGCCTCGGCCGGCTCGTCCTGCGCCTGGGCGCCCGGGCCGTGACGCTCTACGCCGCACAGATCCTGATCACGATGATCGCGATCGGCCTCATCGCGAGCGCGGCGCTGCTTCTCCAGAACCCGCTGCTGCTCGAGTGGCACAACGCGGCGGCCGTCTTCCAGGACCCGGTTCCGGCTCATGTCGGCCTCATCGTGCTCGGTCACCAACTCGGCTTCTTCGACATCCTGCCGCTCTACGTGACCCTCATGCTGGGTGCGCCGGCCCTGGCGATCATCCACCATGTCCAGCCATGGCTGGTGCTGCCGCTGGCGCTCCTCGTCTATGCGGGCGCGCTTACCTTCGACGTGAACCTGCCGACGTGGCCGGTCGAGGGTACCTGGTACTTCAACCCCTTCGCCTGGCAGCTCGTCTTCGTTCTCGGCTTCCTCCTGGCGGGTCGCTCGCGCCTGCGTCTCGCGATCGAGCGTCACCGGCTTGCCGTGCGCCTTGTAGGAGCGGTCATCATCCTTGCAGGGCTTCTCGCCGCGAAATCGGGCTGGTCGCCGGACCCGACAAGCGTCCCGTGGCCGCCGCTCTTCTTCACCTTCGACAAGACCTACGTCACGCCGGCCCGTCTTGGTCACTTCCTGGGGATCGTCGCAACGTTCGGCGGGACCTTCTACCTGGTCGCCCGCTATGCGCGGCCGGCCGCGCGCTTTCTGTCGATGCTCGGCCGCAACTCGCTCAACGTGTTCTGCGTCGGCTCGATCCTGAGTATCGCGGCACAGATCCTGCGGTTTGCGGTCGGCGGTGCTATAGTGGCGGACGTCGCTATCCTGTTGACCGGGATTGCGGTTCTGGGATTGACGGCATGGGTCTCCGAGTTGCGCGCACGGCTTCAGGAACGCGGATCGCGTTCGCCGTCGCTTGTGCCTGCGTGACGCTGCTGCCCGCGACGTCGTGGGCTCAGACGCCGGATGCGCCGCCCCCGCCCGAGCTCAGCCGGCTCTGCGAGGCGCCGAGCGCCGACATCTCCACGTCAGCCCCGCTGCCGCGCACGGTCGAGAAGCTGCGCAACGGCGGCAAGCTCCGCGTCCTCGCGATCGGCACGTCGGCCCTGGCGAGCGCCGGCGGATCGGGTGCCCACAGGCCGTACCAGGCCCAGGTCGAAGCGATCCTGGAACAGGCTTTCAAGGGGCTCGACGTCGTGATGGTAAACCGCGGCGTCTCGGGCGAGGTCGCGGCGCTCACGGCGGAGCGGCTCAAGATGCAGGTGGCGCTCGAGCGGCCGGACGTCGTGCTCTGGCAGGTCGGGACAAACGACGCGCTCGCGCGGGTTCCGGTGGAGGATTTCGAGCGCTCGCTGCGCGAAATGGTGCGCTGGCTAAAGGATCACGCCGTCGATGTGATCCTGGTCGGCCTGCAGTACAGCCCGCAGCTCGCGGCCGACGAGCATTATGTGGCCATCCGGGAAGTGCTCCGGCGTGCCGCGGCGGCAGAGAACGTGCCTCTTGTCCGGCGCAATGCCGCGATGGAGTTTATCGAGCGCGGTCGAAAGGGCGAGATCGCCCCCATCGACACGACCGATCTCAACGACACGGGCTATCGCTGCATGGCCGAGCACATCGCCCGGGCCATGGTGGTCAGCGCCTTCCCCAAAGCCGTCCTGTCACGGGGTGCGAAGGCTGCAGGGCCCGATCAGGCGACGCGGCGATCGACGCCGTCGGACGGCATGCGGTAGCGCAATTCGCCGATCATCCCGACGATCTGCTGCGGCTGGTACGGCGTGCGGATCGACGGCGCGCCCTTGACCTTGGCCTCGTCCGGAATGCGGTGCGGCGCGCGGGATGCGTAGATCACGTCGACGCGTGGGTGGAGGAGGCGGGCCGCCTTCGCCACGGCGAGGCCGCTGACGTCGCCGCCGAGATCGGCGTCGACGACGAGCACGTCCACCCGCCGCTCGCTTTCCAGGATCTTCATCGCCTCCTGGCCGTCCCGCGCAACCAGCGGTTCGTAGCCGTACATGGTCAGCCCGTTAGCGGTGATCTGGCGTGTCAGCCCATCATGGGCGACGAGGAGAACGGTCAGTGGTCTGCTCACGGTCGAACTCCGAAAGGGTGTGTTCGAAGCAATGCTGGGGCCAGGCTCTCGGGTGAGCTTAAGGCTGCTGCAATCGCCTCAGACGTTCACGATCTCTCAACTCGACCACTCAACATCTAACGATTCGTAAAGC
>CAXUKK010000260.1:0-4829 GCA_964251455.1 uncultured Enterovirga sp. | reverse complement strand
GCGCTGCCTGTGTGGCTGAGGCTCAGCGCGGGTCGGCGTCGAGCCTGACCGCGACCCCTTCGAGGCCGGGCGCCGAGGCCGGGTAGCGTTCCAGCACCAGCGGATCGTGGCCGGGCAGAACGTTGGCGCGGTCGCTGGCGAGTTCGTAGAGGCGGCGGTAGCCCTCCAGCGTGTCCTCGACGTCGTGGACGAGGTGGAAGGGCCGGCCGCCCTCCATGTTGGCGTAGAAATGGCTCGCGTCGGAGGCGATCACGGTCCAGCCCCGCCGCGTCCAGACCCGGACGACCTGCAGCCCCTTCGAGTGTCCGCCGAGCCGGTGGACGCTGAGGCCGGGCGCGATCTCACGGTCGCCGTCATGGAAGGTGACGCGGCCATCGAAGACCTTGCGCACCATCGCCGTCACGTCCTCGACCTCGAACGGGACCCGAAGCGTCGGATGGCACATGCAGCGGCCGGTGCAATAGGCCATCTCGGCATCCTGCATGTGGTAGCGGGCGCGCGGGAACAGGTCGTAATTGCCGCAATGATCGTAATGCATGTGGCTGACGATCACGTCCTCCACGGCCTCCGCATCGATGCCGATGCATTTCAGACCCTCGCCGGGGGAGCGCAGGAACTGGCGCTTGCGCTTCAGCCCCATGGCTTCGTCGAAGCCGGTATCGACAAGGATCGTCCGGCCGTTGCCGCGGATCGCCCACACGAAATAGTCGAGCGGCATCGGGGCATCGTGCGGATCGCCGCCGAGGAAGTTCTCCTTCCGGGTCGCGGCCGCGTTATGGGCGTAGCGCACGCCGTGAATTTCGTAGGGGGCGAGTTCGGGCATGGGGGTCCTTCAGGGGCCGCGGCTCGTCACCCGGCCTTGCCGACCGTCACGCCAGCGGGCCGCTCCACCATCTCGACGATGCGCGTGAAGTCGCTCTCGGGGCCGAACTGGTCGTTCATCTTCTGCCACACCGACCGCACCGCCTTCGCGGTCTCGAGGTCGAGGCCCATCGCCTCCGCCTCCTCCAGGCAGAGCCGCACGTCCTTGAACATGAGCCCGGTCGCGAAGCCGTAATCGAAGCGGCGGTTGAGGATCGATTTCGGGAATTTCTGCGTCGTCGCCGTGTTCATGCCGGAAGACACGTTAATGACGTCGACCATGACGGCAGGATCGATGCCGGCCTTGACGCCCGCCGTGATCGCCTCGGCGGCGATCGCCATGGCGCTGGCCGACATCAGGTTGTTGCAGAGCTTCATCATCTGCGCCGAGCCCGGCGCCTCGCCGATGAAGAAGACCTTGCCGATATGCTTCAGCATCGGCTCGAGCCTGTCGAAGGTGGCGCGGGGGCAGGAGACCATCACGGCGAGCGTGCCGGCCTTGGCGCCGCCGACGCCGCCGCTGACCGGGCAATCCACGAACGTGACGCCGCGGCCCTTCATGTCGGCCGCGATCGCGGCGCCGACCTTGGGGCCGGTGGTCGACAGATCGACGATCGTCCGGACGGTGCCGCCCTCAGCCACCTGGGCCGTGACCTTCTGCACGATGTCCGGCGTCGGCAGGCTGACGAGGACGGTTTCGGCCTTTGCGCCTACATCGGCGGCGTCCGAGGCCCGCGTCGCACCGCGTTCTACGAAGGGCGCGACGACGTCGTCCCGCGTGTCGAAGACGACGAGCTGATGCCCGGCCTCGGCGAGCCGGGTCGCCATCGGCGTCCCCATGTTCCCGAGTCCGATGAACCCGATCGTGTCGGCCATGCCGTATGCCCTCTTGCTCGTGCGGTCCGCCGGCTCAGCCGGCCGCCATGATGTCGAGCTCCGACAGCAGGTAGCTGTGGAATGCTCGTAGTTCTCGATCATCGGGAAATGGCCGATGTCCTGCATCTCGGTGTTGCGAGCCCGGGATCGCGTCGGCGACGGCCTTCGTCATCGCGGGCGTGCAGGAAGAATCGTCCGGAACGCGTGCCAGGGCAGCCCTCCCCGAATGCTTGTCTGTCTGTCAGACGATTTAGGCTCGGGACGGGAGCGGCGTCAATACTCGTCTGCTGCGGGACCGAGCGCCCGGTGCGGTCTCACCTGCGGGCCTGATATGGCGATGAGGTGCGCGGGCTCGTGTCCTGGGCCGCGGCTGGGGCACGAGCACGGCCTGCGGTTGCGGGCTCCCAGGCGAGTGCGTCTAGACGTTCTCTCGTGCGAGCAACTGAGCAGCCGCTCGGATCACCGTTGCGGATGGTGCCGGTTTTTCGATCCAGACGACCCCGTCCAGCTCCGGTGCGGGTTCCTCCTTGGCAATGCGGCCCGAATACACGAGGAAGGGGACCGCTCGGCGTCTAAGCTCCCGGGCGAGGTCGAGACACGAGCCGTCGCTCAGCGTGGCATCCAGAACTGCCATGTCTGGCCGCGCGCTTGCCAGCGCCGTGAGTGCGTCGGCGCAGGACGAAAACGAGCCGGTGACGTCGTATCCCTCATCGCCGAAGGCGTCTTCCAGGCTGAATGCGATGATGGCCTCGTCCTCGACGATCATGACCACAGGCCTCCGGGCCTTGGCGTCTCGTCGCGATGACGGCACGATGCGGGAGGACACGGTAAGATCTCAGCTGTTCGCGAATGAGGCTTAGCCTCCCGAAACGTACGGGTCGCTAACATAGAGCGATCAACCCGACCTACCCGCTCAGTCCGAAACGTCGTCACAAGGCCGCGAGGCGATTCGGAACCAGTGTACGCGCCTCGGATTGTCACCACCTGGGAATGGGAGTTGGCAGGAGGTGTTCAGCCGCAGCAATGACGAGCGGGTCGCCGCACTGGCGAGCTACGACATCCTCGACACGCCGCCGGAGCCCGAATTCGACGATCTGGTGCGCCTCATCGCACAGATCTGCGAAGTGCCGCGCGCGGCCATCAGCCTGATCGACGACCGCCGGCAATGGCTGAAGGCGGAGATCGGATTCGGCTTCCGCGAGACCCCGCTGGAGATATCGCTGTGTCCCGGCATCCAGCTCGAGCGCGGTCTCACCGTCATCCCAGACCTGAGGGAGGATGAGCGTTCAGCGTCGAATGCTCTCGTCATCGGCGAGCCACATGCCCGCTTCTATGCGGGCGTCTTGTTGGAGACGTCCGACGGCGTGCCGCTCGGGACCTTGTGCGTTCTCGATGACGACGTCCGAGACTTAAGCGAGGGGCAACGGTTTGCGCTCGTGACCTTGGCCCGCCAGGTGATGGCGCTTCTTGAACTGCGTCGAGCGCTGGCTCAGCGGGATCGTGCGGTTTTGGCGTGGGAGCAGGCTGAGAATGGGAGTGCGCTGCTGACGCGGGAGCTTCACCACCGGGTCAAGAACACGCTCGCCGTGGTCCAGGCCGTTGCAAGTTCCTCGGGGCGCTCCGCCACGAATGTCGCGCAGTTCCAGTCAGCCCTGTCGGGCAGGATTGCCGCTCTCGCAAAGACCCACGCGGTCATCAGCGACGACCCGCAGCAAGCTGCCACTCTGCGCAACCTGCTGGCCTCGGAACTCGCCGGGTATCAAACCCGGGAGGATCGCATCACGCTGATCGGGCCAGAGGTAAGCATTCCCTCGGAAGCTGCCATTCCGCTCGGGCTGGCCATCCACGAACTCACTTCCAATTCGGCGAAGTTCGGCGCGCTATCGGCGAGCGCCGGCGGGCTCAGCGTTTCGTGGGAGAGATCCAACCGCGAGGGCGGTGAGGCGCTGGTGCTCCACTGGATTGAGCATGGCGGGCCGAAGGTCGACCCGCCGGAGAGAGAAGGGTTTGGGACGCGCATGCTCGGCCGGGTTCTTCGGACCCAACTCGGCGCGCAGGTCGCATCCGATTTCCACCCGGACGGTTTCCGGATCCAGCTTCTGCTTCCACTCGGCTTGGCCGCGAGCGACCCGCGCGTGCCCTAAAGTTCGAACGGGCTTCGGGAAAAGCTTCCTCTCGGCAGCAACCTAACCGCAACCAAAGCCGCATAGGCTGCGGAGTAGGGAACGATGCAGGTCAAGCCCGTGTTCAGCAGTTTTCTCAAACGCGGACCGCTTTCGGAGCGAGTCGAGCCTCGTGAGCCCGTTCACGTCCGTGCTCAGATCGTGTGGGACTTGGGCACGATCGATTGTCTGATCAGGGATGTTTCAAACCGAGGCGCTCGCCTCAAGGTCGACAACATCACGGCCATTCCCGCGCAGTTCGAACTTACCTGGTCGGGCGGGCACCGTCGTCCGGCCAAGGTTCGTTGGCGGCGGAAGGGTGAGGTCGGTGTCTCGTTCGTCGAGCGTCGTGCCTTTGGTCGCAGAGGCGCCGCGTAGGAGCTTCTGGCCCTCTCGCTCCTGGTTGCCGTCTGCGCGGCAGGATTGCGGGCAGGGCGGGGTTTGAAGCCCGCCGCTACGCGGCCGTGGCCATGTTCCGCGGAAGCGGGGGCTCGATCTCGGAGACCTGAACCATGTGCCCCGGCGAGACTTCGCGGTAGAGCCGCTCGGGCGCGACGTAATCGACCGAGCGGATCGGGCTCTTCAGCTCCTCGTTCGAGATGCGATGCTTCTCGTGGCGGCGGGCCGGATCGGGGATCGGGACGGCCTCTAGCAGACGTCGCGTGTAGGGATGCTGCGGGTCGCCGAAGATGGCGGCACGCGGCCCGATCTCGACGATCTCGCCGAGATACATGACGGCCACACGATGGCTGACCCGCTCCACCACGGCCATGTCGTGCGAGATGAACAGGTACGCCAGCTTCATGCCGGCCTGGAGCTCGAGCATCAGGTTGACCACCTGCGCCTTGACCGACACGTCGAGCGCCGAGACCGACTCGTCCGCCACGATGACGCTCGGCCTGACGGTCAGCGCCCGCGCGATGCAGATGC
>CAXUKK010000259.1:0-4854 GCA_964251455.1 uncultured Enterovirga sp. | reverse complement strand
GACAAGGGTCAGGTCATGACCTTTCTGGAGGCGTGCCGCGCCTGGATCGCGACCGCTGGCGAGCTGCCCGTGGGCGTGACGATCCTCATCGAGGGCGCGGAGGAGAACGGCTCCAAGGGGCTGCCCGAGTGGCTCGCGGCCAACAAGGACGAACTCAAGGCCGATTTCGCGCTCGTCTGCGACACCGGCATGTGGGACCGCCACACGCCCTCGATCACGACCTCGCTTCGCGGCCTCGTCTATCGCGAGATCATCGTGAAGGCCGCCGACCGCGACCTCCATTCGGGGTCCTTCGGCGGCGCGGCCCGCAACCCGATCCACGTGGTCTCGAAGATCATCGCCGACCTGCACGATGCGGACGGACGCGTGACGCTGCCGGGCTTCTACGACGGCGTGGCGGACACGCCGGCCGAGCTTCTCGCGCAGTGGAAGGCGCTCGACCTCACGCCCGAAAGCTTCCTCGGCCAGGTGGGCCTGAGCCTCCCAAGCGGGGAGAAGGACCGCATGGTCATCGAGCAGATCCAGTCCCGCCCGACCTGCGACGCGAACGGCATCGTGGGCGGCTATACGGGCGAGGGCTCGAAGACCGTCATCGCCGCGCAGGCCAGCGCCAAGATCTCGTTCCGCCTCGTCGGCGAGCAGGACCCGGCCAAGATCGCGGCCGCCTTCGCGGCCTTCGTGCGCGAGCGCATCCCGGCCGATTGCACGGTCGAGATCCTCGACCACTCGGCCGCCCGCGCCATCCAGCTCCCCTACGACATGCCGGCGCTGGTGAAGGCCAAGGCTGCGCTCGCGGCGGAATGGGGCAGGGAGCCGGTCGCGATCGGGTCCGGCGGCTCGATTCCCATCGTCGGCGACTTCAAGCGCACGCTCGGCCTCGACACGCTGCTCGTCGGCTTCGGGCTCGACGACGACCGGGTGCATTCGCCGAACGAGAAATACGACCTGTCGAGCTTCCACAAGGGTGCACGGAGCTGGGCGCGCATCCTGGGGGCTTTGGCGGGCTGAAGGTGCGATGACGCTGGCCGCGAGGTGAGCTACTCTCTCGTCATGCGCTTCGCCTTTGCAGCCCTCACGCTTGCCGCCGCTGCCTCTCCGGCCGCCGCGACCGAGCCTTGGGCCGTGCCCGAGACGGCTCGGGCCTGCCCGCAGCATGGGCCGGGCTTCGTGCAGATGCCGGGCAGCACGACCTGCGTGAAGCTCGGCGGGCGGGTCGTGGCGGAGACGACGACCGGTTCACGCCGCATCGCACGCGACCAGATCGCCGGCTTCGGCGCGAGCGGCCGGGTCTCGCTCGATGCCCGCACCGAGACGCCGTATGGCCCGGTGCGCAGCTACATCCGCGTCAAGGCTGGCGACGGGACGTCGCGTCGTGACTGACGCCCGGGCCAGGCTGTTCGGGGCCGTCCTGGCGGCCGGCGCGGGTCTGCCTGCCGGGAACGCTCTGGCGCTGGAACCCTGGGTGGTGCCGCAGACGGCCCGGCCATGCCCGCGTTTCGGGCCCGGCTGGATCGAGGTGTCCGGCAGCCAGACCTGCGTCCGGATCGGCGGCAGGGTCGTGGCGGAATACGGGACCTCCGCGAAGACCGTCCGGCCCGGTTCGGGCCGCCACGGCGAGCGCCTGAACGGGTTCTCCAGCCGAGCCAACGTGCGGGCGGAAGCACGGACGGAGACCGACATCGGCGACGTCACGCTGGTCTATCAGGTGGACATCCCCGGGCGGCGCACACTCGCCCGCTAGCGCGGACATTCGGCCCGTTGCGGGGACGCATCACCAACATTCATGGCCGCGGCATTGACGCGGCAACGACCCGGGCGCTCGTTGCGGCGCCACGAGCGAGCAAGCGGAGCGTCAGATGCATTCGGAGACCTGGACCTATGTCGACGGCCGCTGGGTCGACGGCAATCCCGGCCTGACCGGCCCGCGCTCGCACGCCTTCTGGCTCGCCTCGTCGGTCTTCGACGGTGCGCGCGTCTTCGAGGGCGTCATGCCGGACATGCGCCTCCATGCGGAGCGGCTGAACCGCTCGGCCGTGGCGCTCGGGCTCAAGCCCTTCGTCGCGCCGGACGAGGTGGTCGCGTTGGCCGGCGAGGGCGCCAGGAAGTTCGGCCCCGGAGCCGAGCTGTACGTCCGGCCGATGTACTGGGCCGAGGAGGACGGGCCGGGCGCCATCCTGCCCGACCCCGAATCGACGCGGTTCTGCCTCTGCCTCTACGTCGCGCCGCTTCCGCCCGCGACGACGGGCATGAGCGTGACGCTGTCGCCGTTCCGACGCCCGAGCATCGAGACGATGCCGACTGATTCGAAATCGGGCTGCCTGTACCCGAACAACGCACGCGCGCTCCGCGAGGCCAGGGGACGCGGCTTCGACAACGCGCTCGTGCGCGACCTCCTCGGCAATGTCGCCGAGACGACGACGTCCAACATCTTCATGGTGAAGGACGGGGTCGTGATGACGCCGATGACCAACGGCACCTTCCTGAACGGGATCACGCGGCAGCGCATGATCAAGCTCATGCGCGAGTCGGGCCTGACCGTGCAGGAGACGACGCTGAGATACGAGGATTTCGAGGACGCCGACGAGATCTTCACCAGCGGCAACTACGCCAAGACGACGCCCGTCATCCGCATCGGCGAGCGCGACCTGCAGCCGGGTTCGGTCGCCCGCAAGGCGCGGGAGCTGTACTGGGCCTTCGCGCATGACGGCGCGTCCCAGCGCGGGACCGCGGTCTAGACACCAAAAGGGAGGGCACTGGCCCTCCCTTCAGAATGCTCCGGACGAGAGAAGCCGATCAGCCGCGGCCGCCAAGTCCGGATGAAGCCGACGTCATGATCGGCTCGACGCGGCCTGCCCGGCCGCCGTACCAGCCGGCAACTGCACCGAGGAGGAGTGCGAAGAAGGCGAGGAGCGCGCCGCGAGAGGTTGCCTTGGCCGTCGCCTGAGCGGCCTCCGTCGCCTTCTGCTTCGCCTGATCGGCCGCTTGCCGGTATTGCTGCTCGTATTGGCCAACCCGGGTGCGGGCTTCCTCGACCGGGATGTTCTGCGCCCGCGCAAGCGCCTGAGCGGCGCGCTCGCGCGCATCCTGCGCCTGAGCAGCGTCGCCGGAGACGGCGGCTTTAATGGCCGTCACGGCCGCATCCCGCAAAGCTGCCGGGTCGTTGTTGCCCGACGCATCACGGACCTGACGCTCGATGCCCGAGAAGGGATCGGACGCGTTGGAGAGAGCGGGCACGGCGGTCTGCACGGCGGTCGACGCCGTCTTGCCGAGACCGCCGGCAACGCCGGACACCGCGTTCAAGGCGCCGCCGGCAAGGCTGCCGAGCGCGCTCGTCATCATGTAGACGATGATCAGGGTCGTCACCGCCCAGGCGGTCAGGCCGTGAAACGCGGCCGTGGTCTCGACCGGTTTTCCCGACAGACGCCCGGCAATGTAGCCGCCGGCGAACGACGCGATCACGCCGGACAGAACCCACCAGATTCCGGCCGCGATCGAGAAGGTGCTCGCCGCCGGGTTGTCGCCCGTGCCGGGATCGAGTGTCGCCATCCCGATGCCGAGGCCCAGCATGTTGATCAGCAGCTGCGTCACGAGTGCGACGGCAGCGCCGGCGAAGACCGCCCCCCATGATACGCGATTGAGCAGCACGGTGCGCGCATCCTCGGTTGGAGACACGGCCGTGAGATGCGGCATGTTCTGAGCGTCGGCCATGATCGGTGATCCCGGGGCAAACCCGCCCCATAGCTACCCCGAACCGTGCCGGTCATCGAACGTTCCGGCCCACGTCTGCACCGTCCAGGTCCGGACGGGGAGCTAGGCTCGACGAAGCCGTATTCCGGTGAGGCGCATGACCGCGAGCAGCGTTGCGAGATACAGCAATCCTCCGGCGAGCCCGAGCCCGCCGAGCGTCCCGATATCGCGCAGCCAGCCGAGCGGCGCGAGCGCCGCCGCCACCGGCTGGCGTCCGTAGACCGCCAGCACAGCCAGGGCCGCGCAGCCGGCGACGATCGCGCCGAGCGTCTTGAGGAGCGCCGGCGAGGGCGCCGCGTAACCGCGGCGAATCGCCAGGAACCAGAGCACCCCGACATTGATCCAGGCGCCGACCGAAGTGGCGAGCGCCAGCCCGGCCACGCCGAACGGGGCGATCAGCACGAACTTGAGCGCGATGTTCACGCCGTAGCCGGCGAGCGAGGCCCAGAGCGGCGTCGCGGTGTCGCCGCGCGAGTAGAAGCTGGACGTCACCGAGCGGATGATGACGGCGGCCGGCAGCCCGACCGCATAGGCGGCGAGCACGTCGCCGGCGCGGGCGGCGGCTGCGGCGTCGAAGGCGCCGCGCTGGAACAGCGCCGTCATCACGAGGTCCGGGATGACCAGGAAGGCGACGGCGCAGGGCGCCGCGAGCGCGAGCGTGAAGCCGACCGCCCGGTTCTGCGCCTCGTGCGCGCCCGCCGGGTTCCCGGCCGCAACGAGGCGGCTCATGGTCGGCAGGAGGACGGTCCCGGCCGCGATGCCGACGACGCCGAGCGGCAGCTGGTAAAGGCGCTCGGCGTAGTAGAGCGACGAGAGCGCGCCGGTCGGCAGGAGCGAGCCGATGATCGTGTCGGCGAACATCGCGATCTGGATGCCGGCCGAGCCGACCACGGCCGGCCCGAGCCGCTTGAAGAACCCGCCCATCTCCGGGTCGCCGCGCGGATTGGCGAGATGCGGCGCGAGATCGGCCCGCCGGGCGTCCCACCAGACCAGGATGAGCTGAAGCACGCCCGAGACCAGGACGCCGGCCGCCGCCGCATGCCCGGCGGTCGGGAACAGGTAGGCGGCCGCCAGCATGGCGATCATTGACAGGTTGAGCAGGATCGG